>DASPOV010000100.1:0-24690 GCA_035625815.1 Methyloceanibacter sp. | reverse complement strand
CGCTTTCGGCCCTCGTGGCGAGCGCCGCGGTCCCCTGCTTGCTCTTCTTTATTGGCGGAACGCGCATCGCGGTTCTGTTCCTGATCTTCACCGTGCTCCTCTATTGGCGCCACGCCGACAACATCGGACGTCTCCTCCGGGGCGAGGAAGGACGGATTGGCGCGAACAACGTCTGAGCCCGGCCGCAGACGCCCTGTTGGCGCCCTTGGACGAGCACGGTCGATATCGATCGAGGTCGCCCGTGCGACCGGCATCGCTGTGCCCAAGGGGCATAGCATGCTGCTTGAACTCGATCTCGCGGATAAGTTGCAACAACGCGGTAGGCAACCTGTCTCTTTGATCGGCCTCGCGGAATGACCATCTCAGCAATCCCGTCGGTTGAGACGTCGATTTACACTCCATTATGCTTCTTCTGAAACACGCTCTCCTTCGGTGGCAACATTCGTGAGGTTGTGGATAATTTTAAATCAGCACATCCTAGAGTTGTAAGATTCAAGTTCCTACAATGCCGGTCCGCGCGTGCAGTGGGAATTGACACTCCTCGTGCAAGACACCATTTTCGCCGCATTGCGAGGGCAAGACGCGGCAAATACTCCCTCAAGCCGGGCGCCTTTGGCGCCGGCAATGGAACCACTTAATGAACATCGTCATCGTCGAATCGCCGGCCAAGGCAAAGACCGTGAACAAGTATCTGGGGTCGGGCTATCGCGTGCTCGCCTCCTACGGCCATGTTCGCGATCTGCCGTCCAAGAACGGCTCGGTCCTGCCTGACAAGGACTTCGAGATGCATTGGGACGTGGAGCCCAAGGCGGCGAAACGGCTGGACGAGATTGCCCAGGCGGTAAAGGGGGCGAACAAGCTGATCCTCGCCACCGACCCCGATCGCGAGGGCGAGGCCATTTCCTGGCACGTTTATCAGGTGCTGAACCGCAAGAAGGCCTTGGACAAGGTCGCCGTGGAGCGTGTGGTCTTCAATGCCGTGACCAAGGAAGCAGTACTCGACGCCATGCGCCATCCGCGCGAGATCGACGGTCCGCTGGTCAACGCCTATCTCGCCCGTCGGGCGCTCGACTATCTCGTTGGCTTCACCCTTTCCCCAGTGCTGTGGCGGAAGCTGCCTGGCGCCCGCTCAGCGGGCCGGGTGCAGTCCGTGGCGCTGCGGCTTATCTGCGACCGAGAACTCGAGATCGAGCAGTTCAAGGGGCAGGAATACTGGTCGCTGCTCGCCGAGCTTGCCACCGCCAAGAATGAAACCTTCCTTGCCCGGCTCATCGCTATCGACGGCAAGAAGCTCGAAAAGTTCGACATTGCCGATGAGACCGCCGCGATGCGCCTCAAGGCTGCGCTGGAAGGCGGCCGCTTCGTCGTTGCCAGCGTCGAAAGCAAGTCGCAGCGGCGCCACCCCGCACCTCCTTTCACCACCTCGACTTTGCAGCAGGAGGCCTCGCGCAAGCTTGGCGTCTCTCCCCGGCACACCATGCAGCTTGCTCAGAGGCTCTACGAGGGTGTGGACCTCGGTGGCGAGAGCGAGGGGCTGATCACCTATATGCGGACCGACGGCGTCCAGATCGCGCCTGAGGCGATTGCCGCGTGCCGGCGTACGGTCGAGCGCCTCTATGGGCGGAACTACGTGCCCGCCTCGCCCCGCCAATACGAGACGAAGGCCAAGAACGCTCAGGAAGCGCACGAAGCCATCAGGCCAACGGATTTCACCAAGCCGCCAGAGAGCGTCGCGCGCTTCCTCAATGACGACGCCGCCAAGCTCTATAAGCTCGTCTGGCAGCGCACAGTGGCAAGCCAGGCCGCGAGCGCCGAGATTGAGCGTACCACCGTCGAGATCGACGTCACCGGCAAGGACGGTGTCGCTTACGGATTACGCGCCACAGGCTCAGTAGTCCGCTTCGACGGCTTCCTCAAGCTCTATGAGGAAGGCACCGACGATGTGATCGGCGAGGAATGCTCTCGCTTGCCCGTGCTTGCGAAGAGCGATGGCCTTGATGGTCGCAAGATCGAGGCAAAGCAGCATTTCACCGAGGCGCCTCCCCGCTATACCGAAGCCACTCTGATCAAGAAGATGGAGGAGCTCGGCATCGGCAGGCCATCGACCTATGCCTCGACGCTCAATATCTTGCGCGACCGCGAATATGTTCGGCTCGACAAGAAGCGGCTCCATCCCGAGGACAAGGGCCGGCTGGTCACGGCGTTCTTGGAGAGCTTCTTCCGCCGCTACGTCGAATACGACTTCACAGCCGATCTCGAGGGGAAGCTCGACCTGATCTCGGCCGGCCACCTCGCCTGGAAGGACGTGCTCCGCGATTTCTGGCGCGAGTTCATCGCCGCCGTGCAAGACATTGGCGAGTTACGCATCGCCGAGGTGCTCGACGCACTGAACGACATGCTTGGGCCCCATATCTTCCCCGGCACCGAAGCAGGTGGCGATCCGCGCGCCTGCCCCTCCTGCGGAACCGGGCGCCTTAGCCTCAAGATCGGCAAGTTCGGTGCGTTCATCGGCTGCTCCAACTATCCGGACTGCCGCTTCACCCGCCAGCTCGCCGACGGTGGCGATAAGACCGCTTCGCTCGGCAGCGAGGGAAAGCTGCTTGGCACCGATCCTGAGACCGAACTCGACGTGACCCTCCGTACCGGGCGCTTCGGGCCGTACGTTCAGCTCGGCGAGAACGGCGAGGAGAAGCCGAAGCGCGCTTCGATCCCGAAGGGTTTCGATCCGGAAGGCATCGATCTTTCCCGCGCACTGTCGTTGCTGTCGCTGCCGCGGGAGGTGGGTCGGCACCCCGAAACCGGTGAGCCTATTACCGCCGGCTTCGGTCGCTTCGGTCCCTACGTCCAGCATAAGGGCAAATATGCAAGTCTTGGTGCCGCCGATGAGGTTTTCACCGTCGGCATCAATCGCGCCGTAAGCTTGCTCGCCGAGAAGCCTGCGAACCGTGTCCGGCGCGGCGCAACGGTGATCAAGGACCTTGGCGAGCACCCTGAGCTTAAAGGCGCGGTGCAGGTGTTGAGTGGCCGCTACGGACCTTACGTGAAGCACGGCAAGATCAACGCCACTTTGCCCAAAGACCGGAACCCGGCGGAGGTGACGCTCGCGGATGCTGTTGAACTGATCGCCGCGAGAGCCGCCAAGGCACCGGCCAAGAAGCCTCCGCGCAAGGTCAAGAAGGCGAAGAACGAGAAAGAGGTGGTCGAGGAGACGGCACACTAATCGTTTTGACCCGCGCGTGCTAAAAGCAACTCGTGGCCAAAACGAAAAACGTTCCCAAATCCTCAAAAGTGGGCAAGCTTCCCTCCAAGCAAGATATACTGGATTTTCTGCAAGGTGCCAACGAGCAGGCCGGCAAGCGCGAGATCGCGCGCGCCTTCAGCATCAAGGGTGGCGATCGCATCGCTCTGAAAGAGTTGTTGCGCGACATGGCCGACGATGGGCTGATCGCCGGCTCGCGGCGTAAGCTTCTGCGCCCTGACCTGCTGCCCCCGATCACGGTGGTTGAAATCGTCGAGCGCGACTCCTATGGGGAGTTCATCGCCCGGCCCGCCAGCTGGTCCGAGGAGCACGGACCGGCCCCGCGTATCCTCATCGCCGAAAGCAAGCAGGATAAGGGCCCGGCGTCCGGCATCGGCGATCGCGTGTTGGCGCGGATCACGGCGCTTGGAGCGGATGCCGACTATCCCTATAAGGCGCGCCCTATTAAGCGCCTTCCCTGCGCCACGCGGAGCCATCTCGGCATCTTCCGCGCTCTTCCAGACGGCGGCGTGATTGATCCCATCGACCGCAAGCAACTGAAAGAGTGGCGGGTGGTGCGCGGGGCGACCAACGACGCGGAAAACGGTGAACTCGTGCGCTTTGAGCTCGTCGCCCCGGCCCGCTTTGGCGCCGCGAGCGCCCGTATCATGGATCGGCTCGGCAATCCGCAAGATCAGCGGGCGACGAGCCTCATCGCCATCCACGCCCATGGCATTTCCGACACATTCCCAGAAGCCGTGCTGCTCGAGGCGGACGCAGCGAAAGAGCCAAATCTGAAACGCCGCGAGGATTTGCGGCATCTGCCGTTTGTTACCATCGACCCGCCGGATGCCCGCGACCGCGACGACGCCGTGTGGGCGGAAGCAGACCCCGATCCCGAGAACGGGGGCGGCTGGGTGGTCATGGTCGCCATCGCCGACGTCGCCTCCTATGTGAGACCGGCGAGCGCGCTCGACAAGGAAGCGAGGGCCCGCGGCAACTCCGTCTATTTCCCGGACCGGGTAGTGCCGATGCTGCCGGAGCGCATCTCCAACAATCTCTGCGCGTTGCAAGCGGCGCAAGCTCGGCCCTGCCTCGCCGTGCGCATGGTCTTCGACAAGGATGGACGCAAGCGAAGTCATCGGTTCTTACGCGGACTGATGCGCTCTGTGGCGGCACTCGCTTATGAGCAGGCGCAAGCCGCGATCGACGGCCGCCCCGACGATGTGACCGGGCCCTTGCTCGATACCGCAATCAGGCCGCTATGGGGCGCCTATGGCAGCCTGACCCGGGCGCGCGCGGACCGCGGCCCCCTTGACCTCGATTTGCCGGAGCGGAAGATCCAGCTCGACGCTGCCGGCCGCCCTCGCGGCGTCATCATCCCTCCCCGCCTCGACGCTCATCGGTTGATCGAGGAGTTCATGATCGCTGCCAATGTCGCCGCAGCGGAGGAGCTTGAGGCCAAGCGGACGCCCGTGATTTACCGCGTGCACGATCAGCCGTCGACGGAGAAGCTTGCCGCGCTCTCGGGGTTTCTCGGCATGCTCGGACTGAAATTGCCAAAGACTGGCCAGCTCAAGCCCGCCCATTTTAACCGCATTCTTGCCGAGACCCGGGCGAGCCCTGCCGCCGAGCTTGTCGGCGAGATGATCCTGCGAAGCCAAGCCCAGGCTGAGTACAGCGCAGACAATCTCGGTCATTTTGGACTGAACTTACGCCGCTACGCCCATTTCACCTCGCCGATTCGCCGCTATGCCGATCTGATCGTGCACAGGGCGCTGATTCGCGCGCTTGGCTTAGGGAATGACGGCCTGACGGACGCCGAGATACCGCTGCTCGAAAGAATCGCCGAGGCCATCTCCAACACCGAACGGCGTGCCATGGCGGCAGAACGCGAAACGGCAGATCGCCTGATTGCGGCCTATCTCGCCGATCATATCGGCGCGTGCTTCGCCGCCCGGGTTTCCGGACTGACCCGCACCGGTCTTTTCGTGCGCTTGAACGAGACTGGGGCCGACGGGTTCGTTCCCGCCTCCTCCATCGGCCATGAATATTTCTATCACGACGAAAAGCGTCAGGCCTTGATCGGCGAGGAGACCGGCGCTGCCTTCCGGCTAGGCGATCCCGTCGAGGTGCGCCTAGTCGAGGCGATCCCCTCCGCCGGAGCGGTCCGCTTTGAGCTGTTAAGCGAGGGGCGCTCAATTGATATCAGACCGGTCCGCGGCCGTATCCAAGGCCAATGGAAGAAACCGCAAGGCGCCCGGAGAGGGGGGACTCGCGGCCGCCGCTAAACGTGGCCAAAGACCGCGTCGTCGGTTCCAAATTGGCTTGCCGACGGAACTTCGCTAAAGAAGTAAGGGATGCAGGAAAGATCAGCCCAACTAAGCCTATGCGCAGCTAGCGACGATACGACGACGGGTGAGCGCTCGGTCCGGCTGTCGCTTATGCGAGGCGCCCGGCTCACTTGCCCCGCTTGCGGCAAAGGCGCCATGTTCCCCCGCTATCTCAAGGTTGCGGACGAGTGCCCGGTTTGCGGTGAGGCCTTGCATCATCACCGAGCCGATGATGCACCGCCCTATTTCACCATCGTCATTGTCGGCCATATCGTCGTGGGACTTTTGCTCGCCGTCGAAATGGCCTACCGGCCACCGCTATGGCTGCATGCGGTAATCTGGCTCCCACTCACGGTTCTGCTCGCACTCCTGATCCTGCCCTCGATCAAGGGCGCTCTCGTTGGCCTGCAATGGGCTCTTTTGATGCACGGCTTCGACCCCAATGCCGAAGAGGAAAAGATCGAGAGCTTCGACGCCGCTCTCGGCAACGATCGAGGCCGCTGACGACCTGTCTTGACTTCCCGGTCCTGACGAGTAGGGTTCGCCCAACTTTTCGACAGGCGAGGATGAGATGGCAAAGCCCGTCACGCAAAAGATCAAGCTCGTGAGCAGCGCGAGCACCGGCTATTACTACGTAACGAAGAAGAATCCGCGCACGGCGACGGAGAAGCTCGTTTTTAAAAAATACGATCCGGTCGCGCGCAAGCACGTCGAATTCAGGGAAAGCAAGATCAAATAGAGCTTCAGCCCCTATCCGGTCGAACCTGCACCCTCGCCAAGAGCGGCAACGGCACGGATGCGTCGCGATCGAAAAGGACTGGTTCCTAATCCAAGGACAGCTCCTTGGATTAGGTGGCCGGCCGAAACGCGGCGCTAACGAGGAGGCCACTCAAACCGCGCTCCGGCCGGCCGAACCCCACGGACCCAGGAGATGCGGCGGACCTGAGCATTCCGCAGGGTTATCTCATCAATGATGTCAAGTATGCGCGCGTCCGAGCCCCACGCGCAGCCCTCACCCCATAATTAGCTTCGGCTTCAATTCGTACGGTGTAACCTAACCGACAAATCGACAAAATCAAACTCTATTGCGTGCTTACTATGGTGAAAACACAACCACTGTAAAGCCTTAACGTAAAAACCTCAAGCACAACGTCAAGTCGAAAGGCCAAGGCTGCTCACAAGAAACCCGCGTGATTCGACCGGTCGGCAGCCCGAACCGAAGCGGGCGCCTAATCCGCCTCGCCACGCCAATGCTCGCCGTAGCCTGCTAGGTGCAGTTCCTTTCGCCCATTTCGAACGGCGCCGCGGCAATGCATTGGCATAGCCGCTCGCCCACGTGATAGGCCTTGGCGAGAGGTCGGAGTCCGGCATGACTAGCACAAACTCTTCACCGCCGAGCCGGCAGGTAAAATCGATGTCGCGGGTGTTGCGGCTCGGATCCTCGTCGCGAACTCTCGTAAGACTGCATCCTCCGCGGCGTGACCGTGGCCGTCGTTGACCGACTTGGATTGGTCGATGTCGATGAAAAGCACGTAAAGCGCTTGCTGCGCTTGATGCTTAATCGAACAGTGTCGCGAGGTGGCTCGTCATGCAATGGCGGTTATCCGGCCCCAAGTGAGCGGGTCGAGAAAGGTCATCTCGACGCTCTACGCGCAAATGGTCGATATAGCGCTTGCGCCTTACCTGTGTGCGCATCCGCCCGAGCAGTTCGTTCGAATTGATCGGGCGCACGATATATTGGTTGACCCCATGTCGAGGCACCTCAACAAGCGCGCGTCGTCTCCGTCTCGTTGACGATAAGGATCAGGAGGTGGCGCATCCGATCAAGTGAGCGGACTTGCCAGAACAGTCGTAAGCCATTCGCGTGCTCGAAGTTCGGTTGATGATCATTAGACCGAAACGGCATCCTGGAGTTGCAGCAAAGCACAAGCTGGGTCGGTCTCGCGCGTCGGGCCAAATCGCCCTCGATCCAAGATAACCTCACAGGAGCGGTCGCGGTCCCCCAAGACGAGGATTTTGCCGCGGCGTGCATCGAAAGGTACAACCAAGGCGCCGACGAGGCCCGTCACCTCGGTGTTTGCGCGCATCGGCATCTCGTCCGTCAACATCTTCAGCCGCGACAGATTTCTGACCCTCTTCACGAGAGGATATCGTCAACTGGTTTGGTGACAAAGTTATCGCCCCCCCGCCTCCCTCACCCAGTCGGACCGCTATCGAGCGCGGTCACCATGATCACCGGAATACGAGCGCGCTCCTCGGCTTAAGCCTCGGCAGGCATCAAACCGTCAATATCGAGCGGCTTGAGGTCAGCGTCGACGGCATCGACCACGAGAACGCATGTGGTCATTAAACCGCTACCGAGCTTCGCCGATGAATTGTCTGACGGTATCGAGAAACATCGACACCGAGATCGGCTTCGAGATGTAGGCTTCACACCCCCCTTCGCGGATCCGCTCCTCGTCCCCTTTCATGGCAAAGGCCGTGACCGCCACCACCGGGATTCGCCGGAGATGATCGTCCTCCTTCAGCCATTTCGTTACTTCAAGGCCGGACACCTCCGGCAGCTGAATATCCATAAGGATGAGGTCCGGTCGGTGCTCGCGGGCAAGCGAAAGGGCTTCCATGCCGTTTCGCGTCTGCAAGGTATTGTAGCCATGAGCGTCGAGCAGATCATGAAACAGCTTCATGTTCAGCTCATTGTCCTCGACGATCAGAACGGTTTTTACCATCGGCTGCGGCTCGGGCGATTCGATCAGCTATGATGGGCGATCTGGCCCCTACGCGCCATGGTGCTGAGAGCAGGCTCAACCGTCCAGAACATCGCGCCAAGCTCCCCCTTTTGTCGGATCGGGATTTCACCGTAAACCCGTAACCAAATGCTTTTGGTAATCGCCAAATATTGCAGGAAATCTGCGATTTTTTCCGGCTCGGCTTGCGACACTTCCGAGCTACTTCCGAGGAGGCACGGGGGGGCACGCCTCGGCTTTCAGATATTCGAGCGAGGTGAGCGTGCCGTGGATGGAGAAATCGCCATAATCGATGAGGAGTGCGCGGCTCACTCCATTGGCATAGAGCCGAAAATCAATTTGGTAGCTAGGGGTAAGATCTCCGCCCTTCGCCTCGAAATAGCCGATCGACACCGGCCACGAGACGAGCTCGGCGAGCCCTTTTTCCTTGGCGGGGGCTTCGATTTTGTCGGTTCCGGGAGCTACCGGCTTCCCGATGAACGCCGTGGTGTCATACACCTTCTGGCCCTTCTCTGAGCCGTCGTAGATCTGAGCTTGCAGCAGTCCTTGTCCGTCTTCCGCCGCGTCCATCAGAGCGAGGCTGTGCTGGGTCGGAAACAGCACCTGGCCTGAGAGGTTGAGCTCGGCGTGGCTCGGCTGGCTGAGCCTCACCTGAATCGCTGTGTCGGGAAGGTTGCGCGTCGCGCGGCCCATGGTGACGTCGCCGAGCTTGTCGTTCAGATATTGCGCCGACTGGAACCGGAATTTCTGGCCATTGCCCTCTTCCCAAGTCGATGATCTGAGATCGGTCAGATTGGTCTGGCCTTGCGAGTCGGTCATCTGCGTGACCATGCGCATATTAAGCGTGTACCCGTTGCATTCGGAGCCAGTGAACTCGAACACCATGCGCCCGTCGATGCCGGTAATGCCCGAGGCGGAGCGGGCTTCGTCGAGCGTCATCTCATAGACGGCGCGATGAGGCGCCAGCTTGACGGGTTCCTTGCCCGCAAAGGCTTCGGCCGGGCGCGCCCAGCCGCCAGCGAGCATCGCCAGCCCTGCAATCGTCAGCACCAGTCTCCAAGCCAGAGTCACCATGCTGCTCCTCATTCACTCTACCGCCTCAAATTGCATTCTGGGCCAGCGATTCTTCGCACTAACAGCGCGCCGGGACAAGTGTTCCCATCCGCTTGCAGAGCCCCAAATTTTGGCCGATGTTCCCATGCCTTCGCGCACGAGTGTACACAACCCTGAATTGGAGACGCCATGGCTGGGGAGATCGAAGCAAGGCTAAGGGCCCTGGACCTTGTCCTTCCAAAGGTTCCCCGCCCCGTCGCCGATTATGTTTCGTTTCTGCACCTCGACGGCCAGCTCTTCGTGGCCGGCCAATTGCCTCTCAAGGACGGGAAACTAGCAGTAGCCGGCACTCTGGGGGTCGATCTTGACCCCGCCCAAGGCCAGGAGGCAGCCCGTCTCTGCGGACTCAATATTCTAGCCCAAGCCAAGGTTGCGCTCGGCGATCTCGACCGCATTGTCCAGTGTTTGCGCTTGAACGGCTTTGTGAACGCCGCGCCCGGCTTTCTTGATCACCCCAAGGTGATCAACGGCGCCTCCGAGCTAATCGTGAGGGTGCTCGGGCAAAAGGGACAGCATACCCGCATTGCCGTTGGCTGCTCGAGCCTGCCGCTTGGCGCCGCTGTCGAGATCGACGCCGTCTTCGCGGTGGATTAGGCCTGAGGCCCCCTGACACTTGCCCGTGATCCACGACGCGCTCGATTGGTTGAAGCGGCCGATCGCTCATCGCGGACTGCACGATGAGGCGAGAGGCATCGCGGAGAACAGCGCCTCGGCAGCCGAGGCGGCGATCGCCGAGGACTACGCCATCGAGGTGGATCTGCAATGCGCGAAGGACGGACTGCCTGTCGTTTTCCACGATCGTAGCTTAGACCGGCTGACGGCGGAGGGCGGCCCCGTCGCTTTGCGCGAGGCCGCGGAGCTCTGCACTATTCCTTTGCGCAACAGCAAGGATCGTGTCCTCTCCCTTGACGGGCTGCTTGCTCTCGTTAATGGACGCGTTCCGCTTCTGCTCGAGGTCAAGAGCAATTGGGATGGCGACAGCCGCTACGAAGCCAATATAACGGCCAAACTGAGACCCTATCCGGGCCATGTGGCGGTCATGTCGTTCGACCCGCACGCTGTCGCGGCCTTCAGGCGTCTTTGGCCTTCGCTGCCGCGTGGTCTGATCTCCGAGCGTTTCGAGGACAAGCATCATTGGTCCGAGCTATCCGCGGGCCAGCGCTTCGCCATGCGGCATCTCCTCACGGTCGCCATCGCGCGGCCCCACTTCATCGCTTACGATATCAAGGCGCTCCCGGCGCTCGCGCCAGCGATCGCGCGGGGCCTGTGCGGGCTGCCGCTGCTCACCTGGACGGTGCGTACCGAAGCTGAGAAGACACGCGCGCTTCGATACGCTGATGCCATGATCTTCGAAGGATTGGTGCCCTAAGCCATGGGCGATACCGAACAACGCTCGCAAGCAACCGAAGACGCCGTGGTGCGCGTGGTCCAGCGCATCGCCGCCGTGCCGGCGTCCGAATGGGATGCTTGCGCCGGGGGCATCGACTCGAACGGCAAGATAAGGCGCCCGGACAACCCGTTCATTTCCCATGCCTTTCTACACGCGCTGGAAGAAAGCGGATCCGCCACGCGGACGACCGGCTGGCTGCCCCAACATCTCCTCCTGGAGAACCCAGCCGGAGGTCTTGCGGGCTGCATGCCGTGTTATCTGAAATCCCATTCTTATGGCGAATATGTCTTCGACCACGCCTGGGCCGAAGCCTATGAGCGCGCTGGCGGCAGTTACTATCCGAAGCTGCAAGTTGCCGTGCCCTTTACCCCCGTCACCGGCAGGCGCCTGCTCGTGCGCGAGGGCCCAGGCCGGGCCGAACGCGAGGCAATCCTGTTGCAGGCGGCGGCGACCCTCGCCGACCGGCTTGATGTCTCCTCGCTGCATGTCACGTTTCCCACGCTGGAGGAATGGGGGCTCGCCGGCCAGCTCGGCTTCCTTCAGCGCAACGACCAGCAGTTCCACTGGCGGAACGACACCCATGGGAGCTTCGAGGATTTCCTCGCTGTGCTTGCCTCACGCAAACGCAAAGCCATCCGCATTGAGCGCCGCCGCGCCAAGGAAGGCGGCATCGAGATCGAATGGGTCACAGGCTCTGACCTCACCGAGGCCCATTGGGACGCCTTCTTCGCCTTCTATATGGACACGGGCTCGCGCAAATGGGGCTCGCCCTATCTCACCCGCAGCTTTTTCAGTCTGATCGCCGAGGTTATGCGTGACCAGATCCTGCTGGTGCTCGCCAAGCGCGGAGGCCGCCCCATCGCTGGTGCGCTCAACTTCATCGGCAGCGACACACTCTATGGCCGCTATTGGGGCGCGCTCGAAGAGCATGCTTGCCTGCATTTCGAGGTCTGCTACTACCAGGCCATCGACTATGCTATTGCCCATCGGCTCGCCCGAGTCGAAGCCGGTGCTCAAGGGGCACACAAGCTTGCCCGCGGATATCTGCCCGTGCCGACCTACAGCGCCCATTGGATCGCCGATCCCGCGCTACGTCGTGTCGTCGCTGACTACCTAACGCGGGAGCGCGCCGCGGTCGCCCACGAAATCGCTCTGCTCGGCGAAGAGTCCCCCTACCGCAAACCGGGAGCCTCCTTGCGGCGGCAATATTCTGGTTGACCTTGACGCGCCAATAACTTGAAATGACTTAGGAAAATGCGAGCAAGAGGCTCAGTCATGACCTATGACCGCAACAACGTCTTCGCTAAGGTGCTGCGCGGCGAGCTGCCCTCCCACAAGATCTATGAGGACGAGCACACGTTCGCCTTCCTCGACATCATGCCGCGCTCGGATGGCCACGCGCTGGTGATCACGAAGGAGGAAGCCCGCGACCTGTTCGACGTTTCGCCGGAAGCGCTGGCAAAGCTCATGGCAGTCGTGCAGAAGCTCGCGCCGAAGATCAAGGACGCGATGGGGGCCGATGGCGTGCTGATCACGCAATTCAATGGCGCCGCCGCGGGCCAAACCGTCTTCCACCTCCACGTCCACATCATCCCGCGCAAAGAGGGTGTGGAGCTAAAACCCCATGCGGGCGAGATGGCCGACCAAACTGCTCTCGCCGGCACCGCGGAGAAAATCCGGAAGAGGCTAGAAGGCTAATGGCTGTGTGCTACCGCGAGCCGAGGGGTACCTTGGGCACTGCGCTTGAGCCCATGCCGCGCTTGGCGCCTGGGCGCCGTAGTCCGGGCGGCCGCCGTGGGGCGTACTTCGCCTTGGGCTTCGGCGCGGACTTGCGGCCGCCCGCGCTGCCAGTAGCGCTCTCCGGTCCATCCTCAGGATCGAGGTTTTCGGGCTCGAACTCGTCTGGTCCGCGCGGACGGATCGGCGCATCCGCCTTGATGAACTCAAAGCTAAGCACCTTCTGGCCATCCTTCTCCTGCACCAGCACACGCACGATCCCGCCGTCTTTCAGCGCACCAAACAGGATCTCCTCGGCGAGCGGCTTCTTGATGTGCTCCTGGATCACCCGCGCCAGGGGCCGGGCGCCGAATTTATTGTCGTAACCGCGCTCGGCAAGCCAGGCATTGGCCTCGGGCGTGAGCTCGATGGTGATGTTGCGGTCGTCGAGCTGCGCCTCAAGTTGGAAGACGAACTTCTCCACCACCTTGGCGATGATCTCCGGCGTGAGATTGGCGAAGGTAATGATGGCGTCGAGCCGGTTCCGAAACTCCGGGCTGAATAGCCGGCTGATCGCCTCCTCGTCGTCGCCTTCCCTCTTCGACCGGTTGAAGCCGATCGCCGCCTTAGCAAGGTCCGACGCGCCAGCGTTCGTGGTCATGATCAGGATCACGTTCTGGAAATCGACCTTTTTGCCGTTGTGGTCGGTCAGCTTGCCATGATCCATGATCTGCAACAGGATGTTGAACAGATCGGGATGCGCCTTTTCGATCTCGTCGAGCAGCAACACCGAGTGCGGATGCTGGTCGATGCCGTCGGTCAGCAACCCGCCCTGATCGAAGCCTACATAGCCCGGCGGCGCGCCGATCAGCCGCGACACCGTGTGCCGCTCCATATACTCGCTCATGTCGAACCGGAGCAGCTCGACGCCGAGCAGATTGGCGAGCTGGCGGGCGACCTCGGTCTTGCCGACGCCGGTGGGGCCGGAGAACATATAGCACCCGATCGGCTTTTCAGGCTCGCGTAAGCCGGCGCGTGACAGCTTGATCGCGGCAGCGAGCGCCTCGATCGCCCGGTCCTGGCCAAACACCACTCGCTTCAAATCCTGATCGATGGCGCGCAACACTTCGGCGTCGGACTTTGACACCGTCTTTGGCGGGATGCGCGCCATGATGGCAATAGTCGACTCCACCTCCTTGACACCGATGATCTTCCGCCGCTGGCGTTCGGGCAGCAGCATTTGCGACGCGCCGGTCTCGTCGATCACGTCGATGGCTTTATCGGGCAGCTTCCGGTCGTGAATGTATTTGGCCGAAAGCTCGACCGCCGACTTGATCGCCTGGCGCGTGTAGCGGACCCGGTGGAAGTCCTCGAAATAGGGCTTCAAACCTTTGAGAATCTCTATCGCATCGGGGACAGAAGGTTCGTTCACGTCGATCTTCTGAAACCGGCGCACGAGCGCCCGGTCCTTCTCGAAGTGCTGCCGGTACTCCTTGTAGGTGGTCGAACCGATGCAGCGGAGCGTACCTGACTGCAGCGCCGGCTTGAGCAGGTTCGAGGCGTCCATGGCGCCGCCGGAGGTAGCGCCAGCGCCGATCACGGTGTGAATCTCGTCGATGAACATGATGGCGCCGGGATAGGCCTCGATCTCCCGCATCACCGCCTTAAGCCGCTCCTCGAAATCGCCGCGATAGCGCGTGCCGGCGAGCAGCGCTCCCATGTCGAGCTGGAAGATCGTGGATTCTCCGAGCACCTCCGGCACGTCGCCCATAACGATGCGGCGCGCCAAGCCCTCCGCGATCGCCGTCTTGCCGACGCCAGGGTCGCCCACGAACAGGGGGTTGTTTTTCTGTCGGCGGCAAAGCACCTGGATGGTGCGCCGGATCTCGGGTCCGCGGCCGATCAAGGGATCGATCCGGCCGGCGCGGGCCTTCTGGTTCAAGTTGATACAATAGACCTCCAGCGCATCGGCACCGCGCTTTTTCTCCTCACCGCCCTCGACGGTCGCTGCATCCTCTTCCACGCCGCGCACGGTGCGCGGCTCCGACATCCCAGCCCGCTTGGCGATGCCATGGCTGATATAGTTGACTGCATCGAAGCGGGTCATGTGCTGCTCTTGCAGGAAGAAGGCAGCGTGGCTTTCCCGCTCGGCGAACATCGCGACGAGCACATTGGCGCCGGTCACCTCCTCGCGGCCCGAGGATTGCACATGGGCGACGGCGCGGTGGATCACGCGCTGGAATCCGGCTGTCGGCTGGGCATCGTTATGAGAATCGAGCACTAGGCCCGCCAGCTCGTTGTCGAGATATCCAGTGAGCTTGTCGCGCAACAGGTCGAGATCGACGTCGCAAGCACGCATTACCGCCGCAGCATCGCGATCATCGAGCAATGACAGGAGCAGATGCTCCAGCGTCGCATATTCGTGACTGCGCTCATTGGCGTATTGCAGCGCGCGCCGTAAGGCCTGTTCCAGACTGGAAGAAAAGGAAGCCACTTAGATCCTCACTCTTTCTCCATGGTGCATTGTAGCGGGTGCTCGTGCTGACGGGCAAAGCTTGTCACCTGGGCTACTTTAGTCTCAGCCACCTCGAATGTGTAGACTCCACAAATACCGACGCCCTTCTGATGGACGTGCAGCATAATGCGAGTCGCCTCTTCGGGCGGCTTATTGAAGAAGCGTTCGAGCACGTACACGACGAAATCCATCGGCGTGTAGTCGTCGTTGAGAAGCAGTACCTTGTAGAGGCTCGGCCGCTTCGTCTTCGGACGCGTCTTGGTGATGATATGAGTGCCGGTGTCGCCACCCCGGCGAGGGTCGCCGTTCCGCGCCATCGTCAACCCCTACATGTCGTGTTGTTCTGCATCTGCCAAGCCGACCAATTGGTCGTTTAAGCGATCGATATCCTGATCCATTCTAGCGGCTTCATGCAAGCTGCAGCAAATCGGGCGTCCGACGTTTCATAAAGTAGTGCCGATTGCTGACAGGAAAACGGCCAAAAAAAAGACCCGGGGATCACCCCCGGGTCTTTTCGATGGACCAGGTGCTGTCTGGCAGCAGGTGTTAGGCGACCTTCTTGGTCAAGGCAGTCTCGACCGGCTTGTAGGCATCGCGGGCAAGGCCGGCATACATCTCACCAAGCTTGGACACCTCGGCGATATAGGTGTCGTACACCTTCTTGGCATACTGCGACTGAATCTCGACGGCCTGCTCTACCGACTTCGCGCCGATGAGTTGCTCGAAAGCGCGCGTGCCGTCCTCGAACGCCTTCTTGGAATAATCGGTGACCTCGGCAGCGATAGCCTGGAAGCCCTTGTTCATCTCCCCCAACGACTTGACTGCCGCATCAAAGCCGTCCTTACCCACTTTCTGAAACTCTTCGAAACCTTTAAGCATCATGAACCCTCTCTTAAAAAAAACCGATCCTGCATGGCAAAGCTTAGATACTGCATTGCACAATAAATGGTCAAGAAAAATTTTCGCAGTGCACAATACACAATAAAGTTGCCTGTGGTGGCGTGTTTAACGCTTTGGCAATCGCCGGATTTTAGCCTTCTTCCGCACCCAATCGCGCCAGCAAGTTGCACAAAACTCATGTGTCGTGGGTGGGAAATTCGAAGACGGGGCGAGGCCAAAGGCCTTCGAGGGGCGGAGTGAATATCCGGGAGGGTAGACATTGGGGGGAGCCGCGGTTGCGCGCATGGCGCCCGCTTGCGTTAATACTCGTACTGGCGATGGTGGCGCCCTCGACTGTGGCACTGGCGAAGCCAAGGACACGCTCGTCGCGTGGCAACGCGATTGCGGCGGCGCTCGTCGTCGACATGAATTCGGGCCACACGCTATACGAGCAGTCCCCTGACACTCCGCGGATTCCCGCCTCGCTCACCAAGATGATGACTCTCTACGTTCTCTTCACCTACCTGCGCTCAGGCGCCATCACTCCCGACTCTGAGCTTGTGGTGACGCCCCACGCGGCGAGCCAATCGCCAACCAAGCTTAACCTGAAGCCTGGAAACACCATCCGCGCCGGCGACGCCGTCAACGCGCTCGTTACCCTTTCCGCCAATGACGCCGCGGTGACCATCGCCGAAAACCTCGCCGGCACTGAGGAAAACTTCGCCCGGCTGATGACGGAGAAGGCTCACGCCCTCGGCATGATGTCCACGGTGTTCCGTAATGCCTCGGGGTTGCCGATCGACGAGCAGGTGACGTCGGCGCGCGACATGGCGATCTTGGCACAGCATCTGATCCGCGACTTCCCGGAATATTACGGTTGCTTCCAGACCAAATATTTCACCTACAACGGCAGACGCTACCGCAATCACAACCACCTGTTGTTCGCCTACAAGGGCACCGACGGCATCAAGACTGGCTACACCCGGCTCGCCGGCTTCAACCTCGCCGCTTCCGTGCGACGCGACGATAAGCACCTAGTGGCGGTCGTGCTTGGCGGCAGGACCGGCGGCCAGCGCGACGCCGCCATGCGGTCGCTGCTCGACCAGTCCTTCCCCGAGGCAGCGGCTGGCAAGCCTGTAGCGGCGCCTTTGGTCGCAAGCGTCGAAACACCCGCGCCATCACTGGTCCCAGCCAAGAAGCAGGTGTTTGCGCTTGCCTCTGCGGCTCCTGCGGCGGAGCCGGTAAGCCCCAGCAACGACAGTGCTCCTGAAAGTCCAGCGAAGCTCTCGCCTGCCCCCGCCCCCGGCCCGGCAAAGCCTACAGCCGCCAGTGCCACGCCCGCAAGCTCAAGCAAGTTGGAAAAAGTCGCCGGCGCCTACCACGTGCAGGTCGGTGCCTACACTTCGCAGTCCGAGGCAGAGAGCCGCCTCGGTGAGGTTCGGGGCCGGGCCACGGCGCTGCTCGACGGGCACCAGCCGCTCGCCATCGCCTTCCAAAAGGACGAAACGCAGTGGTACCGGGCGAGATTTGCCGGCTTCTCGCAGGACGGCGCACGAAGCACTTGCGCCGAGCTCAAACGCATGTCCTTCGACTGCGTGGTGATGCGCGCCAATTAGGATTCTTCGTCATAGCCGGGCTCGGTCTTTCCACGACTGGCCTAAATTCGTGGATGCCCGCCACAAGGCCGGGCATGACCGGGATTGTGGGGGGCAAGCAAATCCGAAGCTCATTTCCGACCGAGCAGGACTTCCTTTGCCTCGTTGATGCGCGCAGCAAGATAGGTCGATCCGTTCTGGTCCGGGTGAAGCTTCATCATCAGCTTCCGATGCGCGGCACGGATTTCCCCCTCGCTCGCGCCTTCCCCCAGCCCAAGCACGGCATAAGCCTCATCCGACGCCATGCGAATTCGCCCCCCACGCGGCGCCCTCGCCTGTTCCTTGGCCGCATCGTCCCCACCCTTCTCGCGCCAACCTTGCACGCGCTGGTCAAGATAAGCCTCGATCAGAGCCGCACCTTGTGCATCCGTATCGCGCAGCTCCGCAAGTAGGAGCAATAGTTCACCGTCGCTCAGTGAGGACAGCGTGCTTCCCGCGAACTGTCCCTTGAGGCATCTTCCCTCCATCTGTCCGCTGTCGTGGTCGAGCTCCATCTCGAGCGCGTCGGTGCGGACCTCGGATTTCCGCCCCGGGGATTTGCGTGAAGACCCGAAGGGACCACTTGACCCGAACAAGGAGCCGAGCGGCAGCCTGAGCAGGGCAAAGCCGAATAGTACGAGAGGAATAGCGAGCGGCAACGCTCCACGCACGAGCAGGAAGGCAGCCACCAAGAGGAGGGCAACTCCCCCAGCCATGCGCATGGCTGCGGCGAGTTTCTGTGGATTTGCTGAGGCGAGCAGGCGGGCGCCGAAGATGAGAAACAGAAGAGCCGCAAGACCGGCAAGGAAAGCTGGCATTGGAGTTTGTCAGGCGAGCTGTTCGAGGAGGCGCACCGCCGCACCGCTCTTCGTCGCCGAGCCGTAGTCTTGCAGGGCCTTACGGCCGCCCGTGGCGTAGACCGCAACCGCCGCCAGTAGCTCGCGGAGTTGCCGCGCCGATCCAGCGTCGAAATGGCAATAGGCGCCGCGCGTGAGCCGGGCGATCTCCTTGAAGGCGCGCTCGGCTTTCGGCTCACGCCCCTCCTGAAAGAGGAACATCGGCACACCGAGCAGCGCGAGTTCACCGGCGCGCGCGCAGAGCTCGTCTATCTGCTCCTCCATGCAATCGCCGACATAGACGACGGCATTGACCTTCGCTCGTTTGCTTTCGCGGCGGGCATGGGCGAGCACCTTGCGGATCTGCGTGAAGCCACCCTCGCAGAAGACGCGCGCCATCAGCCGGGCCAGCGCCTCCGGATCGCTGACCCATTTGCTCGCTTGCGTCTCGCTTAAGCCCCTGAAATAGACAAGCTGCACGTCGAGGCCACCAACCTCCTTTACAGCACGGAACATGTCGGCCTGGAGCTTAAGCGCGAGGTCCCAGGTAGGTTGTCGGCTCATGGTCGCGTCCATGGCGAAGATCAGCCGGCCGCGGCCAGAGACCGTTGGTGTCATGGATTTCACATGAGCCAGAAACGCGTCGACCTCGGCGCCGCTCGAGCGCGTCGCTTCGACGCCGCCCCCGCCATCCGTTTTCGCCGGTGTCTTCGACTGAGCCGCCATAGTTCAGACCTCCAATCGGCGTGCCCCGACACTAAAATGGACCCTCCCATGCCCGCCGGCAATGGTCAGGCGGAAGGCTCGTCCTCGTCAGCTGCAGCCGCGAGCAAGGCAGCATTGCCGCCAGAGGCGGTGAGGTCGGTCGTCCGCACCCGCTCCAGCGCAAAGCCCCTCAGGTAGTTGCAACCTCCGGTTTTTGGCCCCGTGCCAGATAGACCCTCCCCGCCGAAAGGCTGCACGTTCACGACGGCGCCGATCTGATTGCGGTTCACATAAAGGTTTCCGACTTTCACACGCTCCGCCACGAAGTCTGCCCTCGCCTGCACGCGAGTATGGAGCCCGAGCGTCAGCCCGTAGCCGGTGGCGTTGATCGCTTCGCACACTTCGGCCAATCGATCGCCGGCGAAGGTGAGCACGTGCAGGATCGGCCCGAACACCTCCCGCTCGAGCAGCTTGAGCGACTGAATGCCAAAGATGGCAGGCGCGACATATGTGCCGCGCGCGCAAGTCTGCGGCAAAGGGAGATCGAGCAACTCGCGATTCTCGTGCCGCATGCGCGCCTTGTGCCGATCGAGTGCCGCCTTCGCCTCGGCGTCGATCACCGGGCCAACATCGGTCGCATAGTCAAGGGGATCGCCGATCGTGAGTTCCCGCGCCGCGCCGAGCAGCATGTCGATCATGCTTCCGGCCACCTCCTCCTGGAGGAAAAGGACACGCAGCGCCGAGCAACGCTGGCCGGCGCTGTCGAAGGCTGACGCCAACGCGTCGTCCACCACCTGCTCCGGCAGCGCGGAGGAGTCCACAATCATGCAATTCAGGCCGCCGGTCTCAGCGATCAGCTTGACGATGGGACCGTCACGCGCGGCGAGCGTCCGGTTGATGGTGAGCCCCGTATCGGTACTGCCGGTGAAGGCGACACCGTCGATGCGCCGGTCGCGAATCAGGGCCGCGCCGACCGTCTCGCCTCGCCCAGGCAGGAGGTGGAGCACGTCGACGGGCACACCAGCCGCATGCAAGTGTTTGACCGCGCGGGCAGCGGTGAGTGGAGTCTGCTCCGCTGGCTTCGCCACCACGGCATTGCCAGCGGCAAGGGCGCCCGCGACCTGGCCAGTGAAGATGGCCAGCGGGAAGTTCCAGGGCGAGATGCAGGCGAAGACACCGCGGCCATGGAGCGACAGCTCGTTGCGCTCGCCGGTCGGGCCCTTGAGCTCGAGCGGTGAGGCAAAGGTCCGGCGCGCTTCGGCCGCCGCATAGCGGAGATGATCCACGGCCTCACGCAGGTCGCCTTGCGCATTGGCAAGGGTCTTGCCGGCTTCACGCACCATCAGTCCGATCAGGGCAGCGCGGTCGGCCTCGAACAGATCGGCGGCACGGTCGAGAATCGCGGCGCGGGCCTCGCCGCACATCGCGTCCCAGTCATGAGAAGCGGACTTGGCCGCGGTCAGCGCCCCGTCTATGGCAGCGGGATTCGCATATCGGCAGGTCCCCACAATGACCCTGCGGTCGTGGGGTGAGGTGATGTCGACGGTCTCGCCTCCCCCTTGGACATAGCCAGAGACGATGGGGCCCACCTCCGCTGGCGACGCCAGCGCGTGCTTGATGGAGGAAAGTAGGGGCTGTCGAATCTTGCGCTCCCAGAGAGGCAGACTCAGACTATTCCGCCGCTCAGGCTCGAATAGGTCCGGAGGGATCGGGATGAGGGGATTGGCCTTGGGCTCGAGTCTCACCGCCTTCTCCACAGGATCGGCGACGATGGCACCGATCGGCGCTTCGTCGTCGGCGAGGCGATTGACGAACGACGTGTTGGCGCCGTTCTCCAGCAGCCGGCGCACGAGATAAGCGAGCAAATCCTTATGCCCGCCGACAGGCGCGTAGATGCGACAAGGCTTCCCGAGGGCACCCGGGCGCACCACCTCCCGATGCAACGCCTCGCCCATGCCATAGAGGCGCTGAAACTCGTAATCGCCGTCGCCAGCCAGCACAGCGACGGCCGCGATGGTATGGGCGTTGTGGGTAGCGAATTGCGGAAAGAAGGCCTCCGGCCGCTCCAATAGCGCCCGCGCCGCGGCGAGATAGGCCACGTCCGTATTCACCTTGCGGGTGAACACGGGATAGCCGCCAAACCCCGCTTCCTGTGCCCATTTGATCTCGCTGTCCCAATAGGCGCCCTTGACCAGCCGCACCGGAATGCGGCGCTCCGCGACCTCAGCCATCTGGCATAGCCAGTCGATCAACGGAAGCGCCCGCTTGCCATAGGCCTGCACCGCAAGCCCAAGCCCGTTCCAACCGGCGAGCGCGGGATCGGTGAGCAGCAGCTCGAAGAGCGCGATGCTCAGCTCGAGCTTGTCCTGCTCCTCCGCATCGATGGTAAGCGGCAGCCAGGCCTCGCACATGGCGGATGCGAGCTCCTGCAACACGGGGAGAAGCTCCTTGAGGAGCCGTTCCTCTTGCGATGGCCCGTAGCGCGGATGCAGCGCCGACAACTTCACCGACAATCCGGGCCGCGTATGCAGCTCATGCTCATCGCGCGTGTGCGGCGAACCCGACCAGGCGGCGATGGCCTCGACTGCCTCCTGATAGCGGGCTGCGTAACGAACCGCATCCTCGGCGGTGCGTGCCGCCTCCCCCAGCATGTCGAAGGAAAAGTGATAGCCCTCGGCCACCTCATCCTCGGCGCTTGCAAGCGCATCTCCGATGGTCTGGCCGAGCACGAACTGGCTGCCAAGAATGCGCATGGCCTGGCGTAGCGCCTGGCGGATCATGGGCTCCCCGCTCTGCCCGATCAGGCGCTGAATCATCCTGGCGGGAGTGGTGCCCTCATCTTCACCCCAATCGATGACACGGCCCGTCAGTATCAGCCCATAGGTCGAGGCGTTGACCAGGAGCGAGTTTGAGTGGCCGAGATGCCGCTCCCAATCGCCGCTGCCAATAGTACCGGCAATCAGCCGGTCCGCGGTAGCGGCGTCGGGAATACGCAGCAATGCCTCGGCGAGACAAAGCAGCAGCACCCCTTCGCGTGACGAAAGTCCATATTCATGCAGGAAGGAATCGACGCCGCCGGATTCGCGACGACCAGCTCGCGCCGCAAGCACGAGCTCTCCAGCAAGGCGCGCGATCTGGCGTTGCTCGTCCTCGCTGCACCGTGCCCTTTTGATCAGCGCCGAAACGAGCTTGCCCTCGTCCGCGAGAAGCGCCTCACTTAAGGACGCGCGGCTTGTTGTTGGCGAAAGTGCAAATTTATGGCGCTTCGGCTCGCCCATGGAGAAAACTGTAATCCTTTGCCCCTCAACCTCCTATCTTGATCGGGGCCATATCGACCCCTGGCGGAATCCAGTATCTAGCCAACAGGCGCCAACCCTAGACGGAATTTAAATGCCTCCATTGATCACCACAGTCCGATCCGTAAAAGACCTCAGGGCGCAGGTCGCCAAATGGCGGGAGGCCGGTAACACCATTGCGCTTGTGCCAACCATGGGCGCGCTGCATGCCGGGCATTTGTCGTTGATCGGCGTCGCCAAGGGCCATGCCGATCGCATAGTCACCTCAATCTTCGTCAATCCCGCCCAGTTCGGGCCGAAGGAAGATTTCAAGCGCTATCCGCGCGACGAGGTTGGCGACGTAGAAAAGCTCGCGGAGGCCCGGGTCGGCCTCGTTTTCATCCCGGACACGGTTGAGATGTATCCGCCGGGTTTTGCCACCAAGGTGAGCCTACCGAGCCTGACCCAAGATTTGTGCGGCGCCGCGCGGCCCGCTCATTTCGAGGGCGTGGCGACGGTGGTGACCAAGCTGCTCCTGCAATGCGCGCCGGACGTGGCGGTGTTCGGCGAGAAGGACTATCAGCAGCTCCTCGTCATCAGGCAGCTGGTGCGCGATCTAAACATCCAGGTGCGAATCATCTCCGCACCGATCGTCCGTGAGGCCGATGGTTTGGCCCTGTCGTCGCGCAACGGCCACCTCTCCCCTGCCGAGCGGACTACGGCTCCCCTCCTCCACCGGGTTCTGAGCGAGGCAGCCGCAGGCTTGGCGGATGGAGAGGTATGCGACGCCGTCTCCGGGGCGGCTCGGCTCAAGCTCGAGGCGAAGGGTTTTCGTGTCGACTATGTGGCGATCCGCGATCCAGAGACGCTTGCGCCTGTCTTCGGCCCCATCAAGGGACCGGCTCGCGTGATGGGCGCAGTCCATCTTGGCGCCACGCGTCTGATCGACAACGTTCCAACCGCACCTAAAAACCGATGAGGCACAGTTCGCGCAAATCGGCACGCATGGCGTGAGGCATCTTGCCATCGTCGTCCTCGACCGACCGCAGATCGGATGGTGCATTGATCACCGACAGATATCGCCAGCCCTGAAAGGCGCGCTGCGCTTGTGCGCGGGTCATCACAAGCTCCGGATCGAGCACGATGCCGCAGCAGGCGGTGCCGTCATTTTTGACGTCGGGCCTGAGGTCGAGCACCCGCTGGCGGACGAGAATGATGCCCTTGATCACCCAATAGAGCGATCCGCCATCGAGCACCTCGTTTCGCCGCCGCGGCGCCTGCAAGGTGCGATGGCAGAGTTCCGGCGTCTTCCTGGCACACTTGAGACGCTTCAGCCTATCGGTCTGCCAGACTTTGAGCTCCTGAGCGGTGTCAACACCGACGCAGAGCTTGACGAGATGGATCGTCATTCGCGGCTCAAGCTCCTGACACGTCATCGTGCCGCCATTCTAGCCCGTCAGTTTCGATTACCCAATCGGGCCAGCGACATTTCCCTGCGGAAAAATCACGGCAGCCTGACGCAAGCGTGAAAAGGAGTGACGCGAGCGCCCTTCTATTCACGGCAATAGCTTGAGCGGCTCTTTTCGCCATCAATGCCACGACCTATCAAACTCATGCGAGAGCCCAGAAAAATGAAGATCACGCAAAAGACCGGTGCGAGTATCGCCATGACTGCCGCCGCGCGTTTCCGGGGCAACGCCGATTGCCAGCCAATGCCAAGACCTTCAAGGGCCGTTGTTTCGGCGTGAAGGGCTGTGCCTGCAAAGGCGTTTACAAGACCGTCGCTAATGACTGCAAGTCTAAGAACTCGTGCAAGGGCAAAGGCTGGCTCCGGATGCTCAACACCGAATGCGCCGATCAGGGCGGCACGTTCGAGAAGAGCTAGGGTTTAAGCTCGAGGCCAGAGCCGACTGCGGCCGCGGCCGGCTCTCCATGGCCGCAGCGAAGCCGCCTTTTCTAGGCTTTGGCTTGGGTCTCAGGCCACAGCATTATGCGGAGATTCTCGCGGGCTCCCCCGCCATCGACTGGTTCAAGATCATTTTTGAGAACGATATGATCGAGGGCGGCCAACCCTAGCGCATGCTCGACCAGATTTGCGAGCGTATGGCGACGATACGATTCTGGCGGAGAAAGGGCAGCGCCAAGGAAGGGCGGAAGATTCTGTAGGACGTCTACCGTCATGCTTATGTCGCCAGGCTCGCGGAAGGGCTCGCCGATGACTACAAGCAGTTCCATGCCTACCTCGGCGACGCGCGCTTTGCTAAGCTGGTGAACGGCGATCCGCCTCACCTTCGCGACCAACGACGCCG
>DASPOV010000099.1:0-18835 GCA_035625815.1 Methyloceanibacter sp. | reverse complement strand
CCCAGAGCGGCTCTTGGGCAAGGTGGCGATCGCGTTCGGGTTGATATTGCCCACCTATGGGCCAGTTTCAGTTTGTCCTTCGAAGGTAATCAAGGTGCTTTGCGATCGCACCTCGAACCAGCGCACGGCGGTGAGTTTCTCTATAACAGCGCGCAGAAACTTGCGCGCTAATAACTACGGTTTGACGCAGGCGTGATGGAGAGCGCGGCGGCGAGCCGCCGCCATGCATCCTCGCTGCCGGGCAACCCCAAGCGAAGCCGGTCCGAATGATAATCGAAACTGCGGACAAGGATGCCCGCCTCGCCAAGACGATGGAACAGGTCTCGTGCCTCAGTGCTCTCCACTAGGCGAAACAGCAATGTGCCGCCGATGATGGTCAAGCCCGCCTTGCGCAATATCCCATCAAGGCGCGCCACGTCATGGAAGAGCCGCTGCTTCGCGGCCGCGAGCCAAGCCTGATCCGCGAGGGCCTTAATGCCGATCTCGATGGCGGATCCCGACACTGGCCAAGGACCGAGCGCCGCGCGGATCAAGTGACCGAGGTCAGGGTTGGCGAGCGCAAAGCCGAGCCTCAGACCCGCCAGCCCATAGCTTTTCGAAACGGAGCGTAGGACGAGGAGACCAGGTTGCGGCAGATGAGGTGCGAGGGTCAAACCTTCGTCTTCGAGGTCGGCAAAGGACTCATCGACCATGAACAAACCTCTCGCTTCCCTGTCGCGGCGCAGGCTGAGCAGAGTGCTCGGGTCGAAACGCCGGCCATCTGGATTGTTGGGATTGCAGATCACGACGCAGGGCGCAGACTCGAGTTCCGCGAGTGTGCTTGCTTCCACGACCCGGCTTCCAGCAGCGGCAAAGGCCTGCGCATACTCGCCATAGGTGGGGCCGACGATCGCGACAGACGTTTGCGGAAAGAGGCGGGGCAACAGCGAGATCAGCACTTGCGTGCCGGGGAGCGCCGCGACCATGCTCGCATCCGGCACGCCGTAGGCTCTCGCCGCCACATTCTCGAGCGCCGCGATGTTCTCTGGCTCGGGCAGCCGCGTCCAGGCCCTGCGCTCGATTGGCGGAACAGGATAGGGGAGGGGATTGATCCCCGTAGAAAGATCGATGAAGGGTTCGGGGGCGGATGGAAACAGACGCCGCGCCTCCAGCAGGCGGCCGCCATGCATTGAAGCGCTGAGCCTAGGGTGATCCATGGGGCTATCGTTCAACGCCGTCACCGTTCTCTGCGCGCTCCTGATTGAGGCAACGTTCGGCTACCCAGCCTCGCTTCTCGATCGCGTCAAGCATCCCGTCATGTGGATGGGCGCGTTGCTCGAATATTTCGAGAGCCAGCTCAATCATCCGAGCATGCCTGAGGAGAAACGCCGGCTCAACGGGATGATCGCGCTGGCAGCGTTGCTTGCCACGAGCGTACTCCCGATCATCGCATTGCAATATACGTTGTTGCAGCTGCCGGGTCCCGTTGCGCTTGTGGTCCTCGCTTGCCTCGCAAGCACGCTCGTCGCACAGCGCTGTCTGTATGAGCATGTCACAGCCGTGGTCGAGGCGCTCGATGCGTGCGGGCTGGAAGCCGGACGCGAGGCTGTGGCCAAGATCGTCGGCCGTGACGCACGCGCCTTGGATGAAGCGGGCGTCGCCCGCGCTGCCATCGAAAGCCTCGCCGAGAATTTCTCCGATGGCGTCGTGGCGCCGTGCTTGTGGGGCGTGCTTCTGGGGCTTCCCGGAATGGCCGCTTACAAGGCCGTCAACACCGCCGACAGCATGATCGGCCATCGCACGCTCCGCTACGCAGGCTTCGGCTACGCAGCCGCCAAATTCGACGACCTTCTCAATCTCCCGGCCTCGCGCCTCGCCGCGCTGTGGATCATCATCGCCGCACGGTTTCACGACGACGTCAGCTTCAAGCAGGCCGTGGCCGTCGTGCAAAGAGATGCGCGCAACCATCGCTCCCCCAACGCCGGCTGGCCGGAGGCGGCCATGGCCGGCGCGCTGAACCTGAAGCTCTCCGGTCCCCGCTGCTATCATCGGGCGTCCACCGAGGATGCCTGGATCGGGGAGGGGAAGAGTGAAGCAACCACCGCCGATATCCGCCGCGCGCTTGCCCTGTATCGCACGGCCTGCGGCGTGCAGATCGCCGCACTCGGAGTGTTGGCTTTGCTCATCGCGCAAGCTTGAGCAGGCGATCGACATCGATATGCGCCTCAAGATGCGCGGCAAGCGCATCGAGCGTCTTCTCGACACTGGTCGCGTAGCTGAAGCTCGCAGGCGCCCCCCCGAGCCGCGCGATCCACGCCGCGCGTTGCCGGTCGTCGGCGAAGAGCCCATGCACATAGGTTCCGGCCACGCGCCCATCCGCCGAGATTGCGCCGTCGGTGCGCCCGTCATCAAAGCGCACGAGCGGCCTAGCCAGGTCGGGTCCCGCGGTTATTCCAATATGCATCTCATAGCCCTTGACCGGCACGCCGTCGGTGACGGTGACGCCCGCAACTTGGGTCAGTGTTTTCTCGCCCACGATTTCGGTGTCGAGTTCGAGGAGGTCGAGAGCTGTCACCGATCCCTTCGCGCCTTCAATGCCTTGCGGGTCGGCGATGGTGCGCCCAAGCATCTGATAGCCGCCGCAAAGTCCGAGCACATGTCCGCCGCGCCGCACATGCGCGGCGATGTCGATATCCCAACCCTCGGCGCGTAGCGAGGCAAGGTCGGCAATGGTCGCCTTCGATCCTGGCAGCACTATGAGGTCGCAGACGGGCAGGGGGCTTCCAGGCTTCACCATGACCACATCCACATCCGGCTCCGCCCCCAGAGGATCGAAATCATCGAAATTGGCAATGCGGGGAAGAAGTGGCACCGCGATCCTGATCTTGCCATTGCTGTGCCGGTGCCGCCGCTCACCGAGTTCATAGGCATCTTCCGCGGGCAGCCGCCGCGCGTCCTCGAAGTAGGGGACGAGGCCAAGGGCCGGCCAACCGGTGTGTCGCGCGATCTCCTCCATGCCGTCGCCAAACAGCGAAACGTCTCCGCGCATGCGATTGACGATGAAGCCAGCGACGAGCCTCGCGTCTCCTGGCTCAAGCACCGCCTTGGTGCCGACAAGACTGGCGATTACGCCACCACGGTCGATGTCGCCAATCACCACCACCGGAACGTCCGCCGCCCGCGCAAAGCCCATATTGGCGATATCGTTCTTACGCAAATTGATCTCAGACGCACTACCGGCGCCTTCGACGAGAACGATGTCCGTGTCGCGCTTGAGCTTACCGAAACTTTCAAGCACGGCGGGCAAGAGCTTCGGTTTTATGTCCTGAAATACGCTGGCGTTAGCCGTGCCGAAGACCTTGCCCTGCACGATCATTTGCGCGCCGATCTCGCTCTGTGGCTTCAGCAGTACCGGGTTCATATGTACCGAGGGCTCGACGAAGGCCGCCAGCGCCTGCAGCGCCTGTGCCCGGCCGATCTCGCCACCATCCGGCGTCACGGCAGCGTTGTTCGACATGTTCTGTGGTTTGAAGGGTCTGACCGAGAGTCCCCGTCTTACCAGCGCCCGGGCGAGACCCGCGACGACCAGCGACTTCCCCACATTGGAGGCTGTTCCTTGAAACATGATGGCGTGAGCGGCCATCAGTACTCGATGCCGGCTTGCGCCTTCACCCCATTGGCGAAGTGATGCTTCACGAGCGTCATCTCGGTGACGAGATCGGCGGCCTCAATCAGCTCGCGCTTGGCGTTCCGCCCGGTGACGACGACGTGCAGATTGGGCCTGCGGCTCCTTAGCGTCTCGACCACCTCGGCGAGCGGCAGATAGTCATAGCGGAGCGCGATGTTCAACTCATCGAGCACGATGAGCTTGAGGTCGGGATCCTGCATCAGTGCCTTCGCCGTTTCCCAAGCCTTTGTCGACGCGGCCAAGTCGCGGGCTTTGTCTTGCGTTTCCCAGGTGAAGCCTTCGCCGAGCGTATGCCAGAGCACCATGTCGCCGAAACTTTCGAGCATGGTTCGCTCACCAGTGTTCCAGGCACCCTTTATGAACTGCACCACCGCGCATCGCCCGCCATTGCCGACCATGCGCAGAACGAGGCCGAAGGCGGCGGTCGATTTGCCCTTGCCGGCACCGGTATGGACGATGAGCAGCCCCTTTTCCTCGATCGTCTTGGACGCGACCTCGGCATCTTGCGCGGCCTTACGGTTCGCCATCTTGCTGCGATGGCGCTCCTGCTCGTCCTGCTTCAGTCCACTGCTCATGGCAGCACCTTCAGCGGCATGGGGAGGCCCGCCACCATGAACACGACATGGTGGGCAGTCACCGCGAGGTGTTGATTGATCAGCCCGGCCTGGTCGCGGAAGTCGCGGCCAAGCGCGGTCTCAGGCACGAGGCCTGCGCCTACCTCGCTCGAGACCACAATGGTTGGTGCTCTACGCCCATTGAGCGTCTTGGTGAACCGCGCGATCGCGGCACTTACATCGTGGGCCCCGAGCATCAAATTGGAGAGCCAGAGCGTAATGCAGTCGATGACGACCGGCGCGCCAGCGGGTGCCTGTGCCACCGCTTGGGGCAGCTCGATCGGTGTTTCGATCGTGGACCAGCCATCGCCGCGCGATGCCTTATGCTTGGCGATGCGCTCCCGCATCTCGTCGTCCAGCGGCTCGGCGGTGGCGACATAGACCCAGGGCGGTGGCGTCGCCATGGCGAGGATCTGTGCGTGCCGGCTCTTGCCGGAGCGAGCACCGCCAAGCACGAGCGTCAAACACCCATGTTCGGTCGTGCTTAGTTGAGCTGACACGGCTTAGCGTTCCCGTCTTGCGGCCCGCCGTCAACTGCGGGAACCGACGACGGCGGAAACTACAGACTAGCCTTGGGGTGCCGCAAGCCCGATCCGCGATACCTTGGCGTCTCCGTTGACAAGACTTCCCGCCGCGTCCTTTAGTGGGGCGAAAATGACGGTCTCTTCGAAGATGAGGAGTAAAAAGGGAATGCGGTGACGGGCGTCTTGCCCGAATTCCGCAGCTGCCCCGCAACTGTAGGCGGAAAGCTTGCCGTATTTGGCCACTGGGGCGTGCACCTGGGAAGGCGGCAGCAAGCGAAGGATCCGCGAGCCAGGAGACCTGCCGTCGCATATTCGACCCTCGATGCCGGGCGGGGTGCCCTGGCAGCGCGGTAGCCGGTGGTCGGGCCAGGTGCGGGGTATCGGCCTCGTGCCACTGTTGATGGCGCTTGCACCCGAGGATGCGAGTTACAGTGTCTGCCGGGGTCGATGTGCCGCTCGACAATCGTCCACACCTTTATATTTGCATGTCTTGCAAGTGCCGCGGTGCGGAAGCCGTGCCTAAGGACGAACCAACCGACGGGCGCCGCCTCTACGAGGCCGTAAAGGCACTGGTTGTTGACCTGGGCAATAGCGCGCCAGTCCGGGTCCTTCCTACGCTCTGCTTTGCCAATTGCGAGCGAGGCTGCACCATCGGGATTGCCGCGACTGGAAAATGGTCATACCTCGTTGGCGAGCTTAGCCCCGAGCACGCCGCCGATCTTCTGACCTATGCCACTGCCTACGCCAAGGCTAAGGCCGGTGTGGTGCTACCCTCCGAACGCCCAGCCTCCCTGCAAACGAATGTGATCGCGCGATTTCCCGCCACCTTCGAGCTAGCCAAGGACGCCGCCGAATGACCACTGCCGAACGCATCCCTGCGACCATCATCACCGGCTTTCTCGGCGCGGGAAAAACAACGCTCGTTCGACACCTCCTCGAGACAGCAAGGGCCAAGCGCCTTGCCATCATCGTCAATGAGTTCGGTAGTGTCGGCGTCGACGGCGAAGTTTTGCGCAGCTGCGGCATCGAAAGTTGTCCAGAGGAAAATATCGTCGAGCTCGCCAATGGCTGCATCTGCTGCACCGTGGCCGAAGATTTCATTCCCACCATGCAAGCGCTCATTGACCGCGCCGCGCCGCCCGAGCACATCCTGATCGAGACTTCTGGTCTTGCGCTGCCGAAGCCGCTGGTAAAGGCCTTCGACTGGCCTTCCATCCGCTCGCGCTTGACGGTGGACGGGGTGATCGCGGTAGTCGATTCGCCGGCCGTGGTTGAAGGGCGCTTCGCCGACAATCCTGAGGCGATCGCCCGGAAACGCGCTGAGGATCCGTCCGTCGATCACGACAACCCGCTCGCCGAGGTCTATGAGGATCAGCTCATGACCGCCGACCTGATCGTGCTGAACAAGGCCGATCTGATCGGCGCTGAGGCCGGCGAGCAGCTGAAACGTGAGGTCGCGGCCATCGTCCCGCGGGCCGTGAAGGTAATATGGGCACAAGAAGGCAGGGTCGATGCGCAAGTGCTGCTCGGCCTTGGCGCGGCCGCCGAGGATGATCTCGCGGCGCGCCCCTCCCATCACGACGCGCTCGACGGCGCCCACGGGCATGACGACTTCGAGAGCTTCGTGATGGCCGTGCCTGAAGCTGACGATCCGGCGGAGCTGTTGGCGCGACTGAAGGCGGTCGCCGAGGCTCACGACGTGCTCCGCATCAAGGGCTTCGTGGCAGTGACCGGTAAACCCTGGCGCCTCGCGGTGCAAGGGGTGGGTGCGCGCTTCCGCTCGAGCTTCGACCGGCCTTGGCCGAATGGTCTCGCGCGACAGGGCCACATCGTGGTGATCGGCGAGCGTGGTCTCGACCGCGCCGCCATCGAAGCTGACATTCTGGGTTAGGCCATGCATCTGTCGGTTCGCGAGACGAGGGGGTTGGACGAGGCTGATGCCGCCATCGATCTCGGCCAATCGCGGGCCGACTTAGTCTTTCTTTCCTTCTCCGACAGCGACCTTGGTGCCGCGTCTGCCGCCTGGGCTACGAGTAGCGGCGACCTTCCCTCATTGCGCCTCGCCAATCTCGCCAGGCTCCGCCATCCCATGTCAGTGGATCTTTATGTGGAGCAAGTGATCGCGCAGGCTCGCTCGGTCGTCGTGCGCCTGCTCGGTGGCCTCGACTATTGGCGCTATGGCGCCGAAGAAGTGGCCCACGCCGCACGCACGCACGGCATTCCTCTGGCACTCCTTCCGGGTGACGGCCGCGACGACGCGCGGCTCGCCAAGCTTTCGACCGTCAATGACACGGCGCGCTCACGTCTCGACGGATTTTTCGCCGCGGGCGGTCCGGGAAATATGCGCCACGCGTTCGAGTTGATGGTGCATCTCGCGGGGCTCGCTCCCGACCACGGTCTTGCCGCGGAGCCGGTCCCCATGCACGGCGTGTATCGGCTTGACGTGCCGGAGGCATCCGGCCACCCGCTTGCGGTGATCGTGTTCTATCGCGCCTATCTTCTCGCCGCTGATCTCGCCCCCATCGAGGCCCTGGCGTGCACGCTCGACCGCGAGGGGCTCAACGTTCGTGCGCTCTATGTCAGCAGCCTGAAGGATCGCGAGACCGCCCAATTCGTCGCCGCGACCTTGCGCGATTGGGCGCCTCAAGTGGTGCTCAACGCCACGGCTTTCTCCGCGCGCGTCGACGACGCGCCGTCGCCCTTGGAGGCCGCCGGCGCCCCGATCCTGCAAGTCGTGTTTGCTGGATCGAGCTATGAAGCTTGGCAAGATTCCTTGCGCGGTCTGTCGCAATCGGACCTCGCCATGCAGGTCGTGCTGCCAGAGCTCGACGGGCGCCTGCTTACTACTGCGATCTCCTTCAAGGCGGAGCAGAGCGAGATTGCGGACCTTGAATTTGCCCGCGTCGTCCATAAGCCGTCGCCGGACGGCATCGCCGCCGTGGCGCGAAATGCGGCATTATGGGCGCGGCTCGCCTCCACGCCTCGCGCGGAGCGAAAGCTTGCGCTGGTGCTGTCCGACTATCCGGGCGCGGCGGGGCAGGCGGCGCATGCCGTCGGTCTCGATGCCATCGCCAGCACCGCGGAGATCTTGCAGCTCCTCAACGGCGAAGGCTTCGATGTCGGCGCCTTACCTCCCCAAGACAGTGATTTGGTCGCGGAACTTTGCGATGCGGACCCAGCTCCCTTGATATCGGTCGCCGAGTATAAGCGTCTGCTTGCGACTCTCGATGCACAGGCCCGCGCTAAGATCATTGCGGCTTGGGGTAAGCCGGAAGATGACCCCGCTGTACGTAACGACCAATTCACCATGCGCTTCGCGCGGCACGGCAATCTCGTAGCGGCGATTCAGCCCGACCGGGGCAATGCGCTCGACCGCAAGGGGGGCTATCACGACCCCGACCTACCGCCGCGCCATGCCTATACCGCCTTCTATCTTTGGCTGCGGGAGGTGGAGCGCATGCATGCGCTGATTCATCTCGGCACGCACGGCACGCTGGAATGGCTGCCGGGCAAGGCGATGGCGCTGTCGGCATCGTGCCTGCCGGCGGCGCTGCTCGGCGGGCTCCCTGTGGTCTATCCCTTCATCGTCAACAATCCGGGAGAGGCCGCTGCGGCCAAACGGAGACTCGGCGCCGTGACCATTGGCCATCTGACGCCACCGCTGAAGTATGCCGGACACAGTAACAATATGCTCGAGCTCGAGCGCCTGATCGATGAGTACGCCGCCGCCGACGGCCTCGATCGCCGCCGCACGGCACTTCTCCGCGAGCAGATTCTCGATCGTGCTTCTGCTGCGGGCCTGCTCGCCGAGAGCGGCGCCCATCAAGCCCTCTCAAAAGAGGATCAGCTGGCCCGGCTCGACGCTTATCTCTGTGATGTCAAGGGGCTGCAGATCAGGGACGGCCTTCACGTCTTCGGCCGCCCCCCCGATGATGATCGCCGCGGGGAATTTCTGGCGTCGCTCGCGCAGTCCAATCCCGAAACACCCGCAGAAGAATTGGCCGCGCGCTTCGATGTAGCCGCGTCCCGCGAGCGTGACGCGTTGCTCACCGCGCTTGATGGTAAGTTCGTGCCCCCCGGTCCCTCCGGCGCGCCGACCCGGGGCCGCGCTGATGTTCTGCCCACGGGGCGCAATCTCTACCCCATCGATCCACGCGCGGTGCCGACCCGTTCCGCCGTAGTGCTCGCCGAGAAGGCCGCGCAAGAGCTTCTCCGCCGTCATTTGCAGGATCACGGCGAATGGCCGCGCGCTTTGGTAATGGATGTGTGGGGGAGCGCCACCATGCGCACCGGCGGCGAAGACCTAGCGCTTGCACTCCTGCTCATGGGTGCTCGTCCCGTGTGGGATCAGGGTTCGGCCCGCGTCAGCGGCATCGAGATCCTGAGCCAAGCGGAGCTTGAGCACCCTCGCGTTGATGTGACGCTGCGCATCTCTGGCTTGTTCCGCGATGCCTTCGAGGCGCAGATCGTGCTGTTTGACGAAGCTGTGCGCGCCATCGCCGCCCGCGATGAGCCCGCGGACTGGAACCCGCTTGCTGCTTCGGTGCACGGGCTCAAGGGCGAAGAATGGCGGCGCGCCACCGCGCGTATCTATGGCTCCGCGCCCGGAGACTACGGGGCAGGGGTGGTGACGCGCGTCGAGCGTGGCGCCTGGGAGGCGCGCACCGATCTCGGGCTCGACTACCTTGCTGCGTCGGCGACCGCCTACGGCAAGGGGCTCGACGGTGTGACCGACAAAGACGGCTTCGCCGCACGCGTGAAAGATGCCGACGCCTTCCTCCATCAGCAGGATCACGCCGAGATCGATCTCCTCGATAGTCTGGACTACGCCGCCTATGAGGGCGGGTTCGCCGCCGCCGCCGACCGTCTCGGCAGCACGCCCACACTTTACCACACCGACACCTCGCGCCCCGAAACGCCGAGGGCGCGGAGCCTCGTCGAGGAGATCGCCCGCATCGTTCGCGGGCGCGCGGCGAACCCAGTTTGGATCGAAGGCATGATGCGTCACGGCTATCGCGGCGCCGCCGAGGTGACGCGGAGCGTCGAGGGCCTGTTCGCCTTCGCCGCCACGCTGCCAGCGCGTCTCGACCGGCAGTTCGACGTGCTGTTCGACGCCACGCTCGGTAATGAGAGCGTCGACAACTTCCTGCGCAAGGAGAATCCCTTGGCGCGCGAAGCCATGGCGGCGCGCTTCGATGAGGCCATCCGCCGGGACCTCTGGCGGCCGCGCCGGAACAGCGTCGCGTGCATGGATCGGGACGTGTCATGACCGCGGCGCCCGCCATCAAGGGCTGGTGCCCGACGCTGCTCTCGCCGATGCAATCCGGCGATGGCTGGCTCGCTCGCGTCAAGCCAACTGCGGGGAAGGTGAGCGCCGCCGCGGCGCGCGTCGTCGCTGATGCCGCGCGCCGTCACGGCAACGGACATATCGACCTCACCTCCCGCGCCAACTTTCAGATACGAGGGTTGACGCCGCAAGGTGCGGAGCTGCTGGCGGAGACGATCATTGGCCATGGGCTCGCCAACGCGAACCCGTCCATGGAGGCAATCCGCAATGTCATGGCGAGCCCGCTCGGGTGCGACGATCCCTCTGCGGCATTCGATTCCCACGCCCTTGCCCGCGACATCGAAGCCATGCTTGCCGGCGAGCCAGCCCTTTGGGGGCTCCCGTCCAAATTCGGCGTCCTTTTGAATGGCGGTGGTGTGCTGCCGCTTGACGACGTGAATGCCGACATCATGGTCCGGCCCTATGAAGGTGCACTCGCCTTACACCTCGATTTGGGGAGGCTGGCGACGCTTTGCGATCCTTCTTCGCTCGCCGAGACGATCGAGGCTTTGGCGCTTATCTTACTTCGCCTCTCGGCGGAACGGAGCGAACCACCGCGGCGCACTCGCGCGCTCGTTATGGCGGTCGGCGAAGAGGCAATTTTCGCTGCCGCAGGTTTGAGCACCACCTCTTTTCCGCCTTTGCCAAAGCCAGAACCTCAATCCCCCATTGGATGGATTTCGCTGAGAGATCAGGCACGAGGCGCGTTCGGCGTAGGCCTACCTTTCGGCCGCATCGAGGGTGAAGCCCTCGCGACCCTGGCCGATCTGTCTGAGCGCTATGGCGACGCGAGCTTACGGACCACGCCCTGGCGCGTACTGCTGCTCATCGGCATTGCTTCTGTCGACGAAAAGATCCTGCGTGACGAAGTCACCGCGCTCGGGCTGATTGCCGACAGCTCCGACCCACGCCTCACCATCTTTGCCTGTGTCGGCGCGCCCTACTGCCAAAGCGCGAGCGTTGATGCGCGTGGCGATGCCAGCTACCTTGCCACCGCTATCCGGGCAACGCCCAATGACACTATGCACGTTTCCGGCTGCGTCAAGGCTTGCGCCCATCGCAGTCCCGCCGCGCTTACCCTCATCGGTCGTGACGGCGGCTACGATCTGGTCCGCAACGGCACCACCGCTGACCGGACGAGCGCGACCGGACTCGGCATCGACCAGATCGTGGCACTGCTTCGGTCCGCGGAAGGACCGCGTCCATGAGCGCGGTATACCACTACGCTCGGGACGGCGCCGAGATCTATCGGCGCTCCTTCGCCATCATCCGCGAAGAGGCGGACCTCGCCCGTTTCACACGAGATGAGGCGCGCGTCGCGGTGCGCGTCATTCATGCCTGCGGCATGGTGGAGGTCGCCCGTGACCTTCTCTTCTCATCGTGCTTCGTTGCCGCGGCCCGCGGCGCGCTGCTCGAAGGCAAGCCCATCTTTTGCGACTCCAAAATGGTGGCCAATGGCATCACGCGTGCGCGTCTTCCTGCCAAGAATGAGGTGATTTGTACGCTCAACTCACCCGGAATCGCCGAACGCGCCGCGCGTCTCGCCAACACGCGCTCGGCCGCTGCGCTCGATCTTTGGCTCGACAGGCTCGGTAGCGCGCTGGTGGCCATTGGCAATGCGCCGACGGCGCTTTTCCGCCTCTTGGAGTTGATCGATCAAGGCGCGCCGAAGCCCGCCGCGGTGATCGGCATGCCAGTCGGCTTTGTCGGCGCGGCGGAGTCCAAGGAGGCTCTCGCCCGCCACAGCGGTGTGCCTTTCCTCATCGTGAAGGGGCGCAAGGGTGGCAGCGCCATGGCAGTCGCAGCCGTCAACGCGCTAGCCAGCGAGGCCGAGTGATGACGACGCGTGGAACCCTTTATGGCGTCGGTGTGGGACCCGGGGATCCGGAGCTTATTTCAATCAAGGCCGCGCGCATCCTGAAATCAGCCCAGGTAATCGCCTATTTCGCCAAGAAGGGGAGCGTCGGCAATGCGTGCGGCATCGTGGACGGGCAGCTCAATCCGAATGCCGAGCTCATCCGCCTCGACTATCCTTTGACCACCGAGCTGCCGGCAACTGATCCCATCTATCGCGACGCACTCGTGGCCTTTTACAACGCGAGCGCCGCGATGCTCGCCGACAAGCTCGATAGTGGCCAGGATGTGGCCGTGCTGTGCGCCGGCGATCCCTTCTTCTACGGCTCCTATGCGCATCTGCATGAGCGGCTTGCCGAGACCCACCGTTGTGAGGTGATCCCCGGCATTACCGCCATGAGCGGATGCTGGACCAGCGCCTCCGTGCCCATGACCTGTGGCGATGAGATGCTCGCAGTACTATCCGGAACCATGGATGCCGATGCCTTCGCCGAGCGGCTCGCGGTCTGCGACGCCGTGGTGATCATGAAGGTCGGCCGCAACCTCGCCAAGATTAGAGAGGCGCTGGCTCGCACCGGCAAGCTCGATCGCGCCATCTATGTGGAGCGCGGCACCATGCCCGGGGAGCGGATCATCCGTCTTGCCGACAAGACGGACGACGAGGCGGCCTATTTCGCGGTCGTGCTCGTGCCGGGGTTGAGGAAGCCGCTATGATCGGGCGTGTAGCCGTCGTCGGCCTTGGGCCGGGCGCGCCGGAGCTGATCACGCCGCTCGCCTCCAATACGCTTGCCGCCGCCACCGACCTAATTGGCTATGCACCTTACCTGGCCCGCGTGCCGGACCGCCCCGGCCAGAGACGACACGCGTCCGACAATCGCGAGGAGTTGGCGCGTGCCCGCCAAGCGCTCGAGCTTGCGACGGCGGGGAAGTCCGTCGCGGTCGTTTCCTCCGGCGACCCGGGCGTGTTCGCCATGGCAAGCGCCGTGTTTGAGGCGATCGAGGGCGGCAAGTTCGAGTGGAAGGACATCGAAGTGACGGTGGTGCCGGGCATCTCCGCCATGCTAGCGGCCGCGGCTGGCGTCGGCGCCCCACTCGGGCACGATTTCTGCGTGATCTCGCTCTCTGACAATCTGAAGCCCTGGGATTTGGTGCTGAAGCGTCTGGAGGCTGCGGCGGCCGGCGACTTTGTTATTGTGCTCTACAACCCGGCCTCGAAAGCGCGGCCATGGCAGCTCGGCGGAGCCTTCTGCCTGGTTGCGCGGTATCGCGCGGGTTCGACGCCCGTGATCTTCGCCCATGCCATGAGCCAGGCGGACGAGCGCATTGAGATCACGACGCTCGGGCAGGCCGATCCCGCCAACGCCGACATGCACACGCTCATTATTATAGGGTCGAGCGCGACTAGGCTGATCGCCAAGGACGGCCGACCGGTTTTCGTCTACACCCCTCGTCACGCCGAGCTCGTCGAACCATGAGCGCCCTCAAGCCAGGCGAGCGCGTCTGCCACCGTCTCGACCGAGAGAGCCTCCGGCAGAGCTGGACGCTCGACCATGATCACGGGGAGGGAAAGCGCCCGCGCGGCCTCAAGCTTGGCAGAGGTCGCCGTACCGCCGGAGTTCTTGGTAACGACCACGTCTATCGCGTGGTCCTCGAGCAGGGCCCTCTCGTCGTCGAATTTGAATGGCCCACGCGCCGTGATCAGCTCGACGCGCGGCGGCAGCTTCTCGGGCGAGGGCGCCTCGACGCTGCGCAGGACGTAGAAATGCTGCGGCGCCTTCCGGAAGGGCGCGAGCTCCATGCGTCCGGTGGTGAGAAAGGGGCGGCGGGGCGTGTCTCCGAGCGCGGCCGGCGCGTCTTCGATGCGGTCCACCATGATCCATCGGTCGCCTTCGCTAGGAATCCAAGCCGGGCGGCGAATGGCGAGCAGAGGCGCGCCTGCCGCACGTGCGGCCTCGATGGCGTGCGCCTTCATCTGCACGGCGAAGGGATGGGTAGCGTCGATGAGAAGGTCGAAACGATCTTCGGTGAGCGTGTGCGCAAGACCCTCTGCGCCACCAAAGCCCCCCTTGCGCAGCTTGCCCGGAAGCAGCGTTGGCTCAACGGTTCTGCCCGCGAGAGACAGGGTGACGTCATAGCGCGCGTCGACAGCAAGCGCGCGGGCAAGGTCTGCGGCCTCGCCGCTGCCGCCGAGAATGAGAAGCTTCAACGGTTTCATCCTGTTGAGGAGGTCGCATTGTGAGCGCGGGCGGTCAACAGGGAGGGCGGTGGCTTGCCATAGTGGGCATCGGCGAGGACGGCGCTGAGGGGCTCACGTCCGCGGCACGCGCGCTCATCGCCAACGCCAGGCTCGTCATCGGCGGCAAGCGCCACCTCGCCCTTGCCGACGGCCTGCCAAGCGGAGAGCGCATGGCCTGGCCGAGGCCCATCGCCAATTCGATCCCCGCAATTCTCGCCCATCGCGGCGAGCCTGTCGCGGTGCTCGCTTCCGGCGATCCGTATTGCTTCGGCGTAGGGTCGATGCTCTTGGTCCATGTGCCGCCGGACGAGACAATTTGCGTCCCGGCACCATCGTCACTGTCGCTCGCTTGCGCGCGGCTCGGCTGGGCGCTCGATGATGTGGCCACCGTCTCTCTCTGCGGCAGACCGATCGAGACGCTGGCGCCGTCGCTCCAGCCAGGGCGTAGGGTACTCGCGCTCTCCGCCGATGCCACGACGCCTGCCGTAGTGGCACGCTATCTCAGCACCCGTGGTTTCGAGCGATCGACCCTACACGTGCTGGAAGTGCTCGGGGGCCCGCGCGAGCGCATTCGCACCACGACCGCTGACCGCTTCGGCCTAAACGATGTCGAGGCGTTGAACCTGCTCGCTATCGAGGTCGAAGCGAGCGCGAGCGCCAAAATCATCCAGCTCGCTTCGGGCCTCCCCGATGACATGTTCGAGCACGACGGCCAGATCACTAAGCGCGAGATCAGGGCCATCACCCTGTCATCGCTTGCCCCTCGCGCCGGCGAATTGCTTTGGGACATTGGCTGCGGTTCCGGCTCGGTGGCCATCGAATGGCTGCTGCGGCATCCCTCGACCCGCGCCATCGGCGTCGAGCGCGAGCCGGCACGCGCGGCGCGCGCCGCCCGCAATGCCGCCGAGCTTGGAGTGCCGCGGTTTGAGGTGGTGACCAGCGAAGCCCAGGGAGCGCTCGATACATTGCCCGCGCCTGACGCCATCTTCATCGGCGGGGGCGCGGAGCCGGCGGTGATCGACAAGGCCTTCGCTGCGCTCAAGCCTGGCGGCCGCATCGTCGCCAACGCCATTACGCTCGAGACCGAGAAGGCGATCCTCGCCGCGCAAGCCGAGCTTGGCGGTACGCTAACACGTCTCTCCGTCGCGCGTCTCGACGTAGTTGGCGGCAAGCAAGCATTTCGCCCCGCCATGACCGTAACGCAATGGAGCGCGGTGAAGCCACTCGTGGTTAAGCTATGACCGTACATTTCATCGGCGCCGGTCCCGGCGCGTCGGATCTGCTCACGCTGCGCGGGCGCGACCTCATTTCGTGCTGCCCGGTTTGTCTCTATGCCGGCTCGCTGGTCAACCAGGATATCCTTGCTTTTTGTCCCGCTGACGCCCGCGTCGTGGACACGGCGCCCATGAGCCTTGACGAGATCGTCGCCGAGTTCGAGGCAGCTCATAAAGCAGGGCAAGACGTGGCGCGGCTTCACTCCGGCGATCTCTCGGTATGGAGCGCGATGGGCGAGCAGCTTCGCCGCCTCGATGCACTTGGCATTCCCTACACGCTAACGCCCGGCGTTCCTGCCTTTGCCGCTGCGGCAGCAGCTCTGAAACGCGAGCTGACATTACCTGAGGTAGCGCAATCCCTCGTGCTCACGCGAACGCACGGGCGAGCCTCCGCCATGCCGCCGCGCGAGACGCTTCCTGCTTTTGCCGCGACCGGCGCCACCATGGTGTTGCATCTGTCGATCCAGGCGCTTTCCCGCGCGGTCGAGGAACTGACACCCTTCTATGGCGTCGATTGCCCGGCTGCCGTGGTCGTGCGTGCAAGTTGGCCGGATGAGCGCATCATCAGGGCGACGCTTGGCACGCTCGTAGGCGAGCTAGCCAACGACCCGCCCGAGCGCACCGCCTTGATCCTGGTCGGCCCGGTGCTCGGGGCAGACGGTTCCCGCGACAGCGCTCTTTACGATGCAAACTACCAGCGCCGCTACCGCTTGGGAGGCGTCGCATGAACTGCCTTTGGCGAAGAGCGACCGACCAACATTCCCTCTCGGTCGAAGATCACAATGTCGAGCACGGTGTTGACGTCGGCCAGCACCTCCGCGGCGACGTTCCAGGCGTGCCCCGCGACCGCATCGCCGAGTCGAATGCCTTCGCTCGCTGCGAGATTGAAGGCCTCTGGCGTGGTGTTGGCGCCCACGATGCGACGCGCAAGCTCCTCAGACGCGCCACTTTCCCGCGCAACTTGCGCCAGCGCGCCGAGTTCGACACGTCCCCGCACCGAATGGAGATCGAGCATCCCTTGCGCGAGCTTCGTCATCTTGGCGACGCCGCCGGCGATAGTGACGCGGGGGAGGGAATGGGTGCGCAGATATTTCAGCGTACCGCCCACGAAATCGCCCATGTCGAGCAGCGCCGTCTCGGAAAGATCGTACAGCGCCTTGACTGCGGCTTCCGAGGTTCGGCCCGTGGCCCCCGCAACATGCGTAAGCCCGTTGGCTCGCGCCACGTCAATGCCACGTTGGATCGAGGCGATCCACGCCGCGCAGGAATAGGGCACTACCACGCCGGTAGTGCCGAGGATCGAAAGCCCACCGACAATGCCGAGACGCGCATTGAGCGTCTTGGCTGCCATCTCTTCACCGTAAGGAATGGAAATCTCGATCTCGACGTCGCCGGGATGCCCGTACGCATTCGCCACCTCGGCGATCGCCGCCCGCATCATCTTGCGCGGCACGGGATTGATAGCCGGCTCTCCCGGGGGAACTCGGAGCCCGGGAAGCGTCACGGTGCCGACCCCAGGTCCAGCTTTGAAGCTTACCCCGCTGCCGGCCGCACCATTCCGCACCGTGGCGAGCACGAGAGCACCATGGGTCACGTCTGGATCGTCCCCAGCATCCTTGATCACGCCGGCAGTGGCGGAGCCGACTTCCTTGCGATTGACGGCGAGGGAGAATGCAACGCTCTGGCCGCCCGGAAGGGTAATCTCCACCGGATCGGGAAACTCGCCCGTCGCGAGCGCGGTAAAGGCGCCCTTGCACGCGGCCGTCGCGCAGGCGCCGGTGGTCCAGCCGCGGCGAAGGGGGCCTCTGTCATCCATGGGAACGCAATAGAACTTTGGCGCCTGCATGTCACTGCGAGGGATATCCCGCATGACCGACGACTTGCGTAATGCCACGGCCGGGTTTCTGCGGTTCGAGCCGGGTCACATGTGGCTTGCCGGCGCAGGGCCTGGCGACCCTGGCCTGCTCACTTTGCATACGCTCGCGGGTCTCGCCGACGCCGATGTCATCGTGCATGACGCGCTGATGGATGAGCGCGCTCTGCAGAAGCTTCTCGACCTTGCGGCGTGCGTCCCGGAGACGGTGGGGTGATGCGGGCGAAGACGAAGGCGATCCTCGTCGCGGCGCCGCGCTCAGGCGCGGGCAAGACCACCGTGACCCTTGCGCTTCTCGCCGCCTTTCGCCGCCGTGGCTTGCGCGTCCGCGCGGCCAAATGCGGCCCAGACTATATAGACCCGGCCTTCCACGCCGCCGCGTCCGGCGCGACCTGCTTCAATCTCGACTGCTGGGCCATGGGGCCTGCGCTCCTCGACAGCGTCGCCCATGAGGCAGCGGCCGGCGCTGATCTCCTGATAGTCGAATCTGCCATGGGCCTGTTCGATGGCGCGGGTGGAGGAAGGATCGGGGACGGCGCCGCCGCGGAGCTTGCGGTGCAACTACGCTTGCCGGTTCTGCTCGTACTCGATGTCGCCGGGCAGGCGCAGTCGGCAGCAGCGGTCCTGCTCGGTTTTGCGAACTTCGATCCGCGCATCCGCATCGCGGGTATTATCCTCAACCGGGTCGGCAGCGACCGCCATCGCGCTCTAATCGAGCGCGCCACCGCCACGCTCGATGTCCCCGTCGTTGGCGCCATTCCCCGGGACGAAGCGATTCACCTTCCCGAACGTCATCTCGGACTTGTGCAAGCGCTCGAGCATAACGACCTCGAACCGCGCCTCCATCACCTCGCCGACCTTACTGAGCGCCATTGCGACCTCGCCCGCATCCAGGAGCTCGCCACCGGTCTCAGAGTCGGCTCTTGTCCCGTCGCCGCCTTGCCGCCGCCCGGGCAACGCATCGCGCTCGCCCAAGATGCGGCCTTCGCCTTCATCTATCCGCACCTGCTGAGCGGCTGGCGGCGCGCAGGCGCGGAGATCGTGCCCTTCTCGCCTCTCGCCGATGAGCCGCCGCCCATGGGTTGCGACGCGTGTTGGCTTCCCGGCGGATATCCGGAGCTGCATGTTGGTAAGCTCGCCAACGCCGAGTGCTTCAAGGCAGACCTTGGGCATTTCGCATTGAGTCGGCCGGTGCATGGCGAATGCGGCGGCTACATGGTGCTGGGGCAGGGCCTGGTTGATACGGACGGCGCACGCCACGCCATGGCTGGACTCCTCTCTCATGTCACGAGCTTCGCCGAGCGGCATCTGCATCTTGGCTACCGGGCGGCGACGCTTCTCCACGACTGCCCCCTCGGGCCGGCGTCCACGCGATTGCGCGGGCACGAGTTCCATTACGCCTCGCTCAACGACCCAGGCGCGGATGATCCACTGGCCGTGCTGTTCGACGCCGAGGGCAGAGCGCTT
>DASPOV010000098.1:0-3772 GCA_035625815.1 Methyloceanibacter sp. | reverse complement strand
GCCCGCTCACCGCCGCGACGCGATGTTGGCTGCGTTACCTGATAGACGGATTGACAGGCGGGACAAACGATCGGCATGCGGCTCAAGTCGTAGAACCGCGTGCCGCAGCTCTGGCAAACGCGCTTGATCCCTCTCACGGGTTTCGACATGACGTCCTCGATGCTTAATGTGCTTCGCCCCCCATTGCCACGCTTGTCTGGTGCTGTCAAAAGCTATCGAATGCGTCCAAAGACTGAAAGTCCAAGGTCCATGTCGCAGCCTCTTACCGCCGTTCCCACGCGGGCCCTTGCGGGCACGATCAGGGTTCCCGGCGACAAATCGATCTCCCATCGCGCTCTAATACTGGGCGCCCTTGCCATGGGCCGAACCCGCATTACCGGCCTGCTCGAGGCTGAAGACGTGGTGGCCACGGCAAAGGCGGTGGAAGCGCTCGGCGCGTGCATTCGCCGCGTCAATGGATCGGTGGAAGTGACGGGACAGGGCGTGGGTGGGCTACAGGCGCCGGCGGAGGATCTCGCCTTCGGCAATTCGGGCACCGGCAGCCGGCTGATGCTCGGCGTGGTCGCGGGCCACGATATGGAAGCGCGCTTCACGGGCGATGTCTCGCTTTGCCGCCGACCCATGGCGCGCGTGTTGAAACCGCTGCAACGCATGGGGCTCGCCATCGAGGACGATGACCGGACGACATTGCCAATCACCATCAGGGGGACGCCAGATCTCGTGCCTATCGTCTACAGCCTCCCGGTCGCTTCGGCGCAGGTGAAGTCGGCGGTGCTGCTCGCCGGCCTGCATGCTCCGGGCTGCACTACCGTGATCGAGCCGCTCGCTACTCGCGACCACACCGAGCGCATGCTCGTCCATTTCGGCGCCGAGATCTCAGTGAAGGATGAGGACGATGGGCGCCGCGCCGTCACGGTGCGCGGCGATGCCGAGCTTATGGGCGTCTCCATCACGATTCCGGGAGACCCAAGCTCGGCCGCCTTCGCCATTGCCGCCGCGCTTATGTGCGAAGGGTCGGACATCGCACTCGAAGGCGTTTTGATGAACCCGACACGCACCGGTTTCATCGAAACGGTGCGCGAGATGGGCGGCGATGTCGAGCTGCTCGACCTTCGCCTTGAGGGCGGCGAGCAGGTGGCCGACCTCCGCGTGCGTGCAAGCGCCCTTAATGGCGTTGACGTGCCGGCTTTGCGGGCGCCGAGCATGATCGACGAATATCCGGTGCTCGCGGCGCTTGCGGCCTTTGCCCAAGGCGAGACGCGCATGCGCGGGCTTGCCGAGCTCCGCGTGAAGGAGAGCGACCGTCTTGCCGCCACCGCCGCCGGGCTCGTGGCCTGTGGCGTGGAGACAGGCTTCGAGGGCGATGATATCTTCGTCATGGGCAAAGGCAGGGTGCCGGGCGACAGCTTGGTCGAAACTCACATGGACCACCGCATCGCTATGGCGTTTCTGACCCTCGGACTTGGGGCGGAACAGCCGGTAACCGTCGACGACGTCGGCATGATAGCGACGAGCTTCCCTGCCTTCGTGTCGCTGATGACGAAGCTCGGAGCGCAGTTCCGATGACGGCAGAGCTTGAGACTAATCTTTTCCCTCTCCCCGAACGGGAGAGGAGAAAAGGAGCTCTCTGCGCAATGATCATCGCCATCGACGGGCCTGCTGCCTCTGGCAAAGGCACGATCGCCAAACGCGTCGCCGCGCATTACGACCTTACTTATCTCGACACCGGCACGCTCTACCGTGCCGTCGCGCGCGATACCCTGGCAAGCGGAGGAGATCCGGCCGATGCCGATGCCGCCCTTTCGAGTGCCAAAGCGCTCGACCCAAATACACTCGGTGACCCCAATCTTCGGAGACCTGGCCTTGGCGAGGTGGCCTCGCTCGTAGCCAAGCACCCGCAAGTGCGCGAGGCGCTGCTCGCCTATCAGCGAGACTTTGCCTGCGCCAAATCGGGGGCCGTCCTCGATGGCCGCGACATCGGCACGGTGATTTGCCCCAATGCGGACGTGAAATTGTTCGTGACGGCGACCCCGGAAAAGCGCGCCCGGCGCCGCTATCTTGAGCTGAAACAAGCCGGAATCGCCATCACCGAGGCCGACGTGGTGTCCGACATCAGGCGCCGTGATGAACGGGACAAGAACCGAGCCGCGGCGCCCTTGCGCAAGGCCCCGGACGCGCACTTGCTCGACACTACGAATTTGGATATAGACGCCGCGTTCAAGGCTGCCATCGATCTGATCGATGCTGCGATGGGCCGTGCAGGGTGCGCACCTTAAGGCCGTGTCCCTTTTGCATTAGCTCCATCCTGATGGTCTTCGCCGATAGTTGGGCGAGGGCACCGTGGCGGCCACGAATGGATTTGCCCCCGCTTTCGCGACTTTTGCCGTGCCGGCAGCGGGGTTTGGCGTCGCGAGTGGAAGGGACCGGCAGCAGGAGTATAGATGAACCAGCCGCAAGCAAGCATGAACCATCCGAGCCACGACGAGTTCGCGGCGCTGCTCGAAGAGTCGTTAACGACCACGGCACTGCAGGAAGGTAACGTCGTCAAGGGCACCATCGTCGGGATCGAGAAGGACGTTGCGGTGATCGATGTCGGTCTCAAGACTGAAGGCCGCGTTCCCCTAAAAGAATTTGGCATCACCGGCCGCTCGTCGGACCTTTCCGTAGGCGACGAGGTCGACGTGTATCTCGAGCGCGTCGAGAACGCCATGGGTGAGGCCGTGCTGTCGCGCGAGAAGGCGCGGCGCGAAGAGAGTTGGACGCGGCTCGAGGAGAAATACAAGGCCGGCGAGCGCGTCGAAGGCGTGATCTTCAACCGCGTTAAGGGCGGCTTCACCGTCGATCTCGATGGCGCCGTAGCGTTCCTGCCTGGCAGCCAGGTCGACATCCGACCTGTCCGCGACGTGTCTCCGCTGATGAACGTGCCGCAGCCCTTCCAGATTCTGAAAATGGACCGCCGCCGAGGCAACATCGTCGTGTCGCGCCGCTCCGTGCTAGAGGAGACACGTGCCGAGAAGCGCAGTGAGATCGTGGCCCGGCTGGAAGAGGGGCAGGTCATCGAGGGCGTGGTTAAGAACATCACTGACTACGGCGCCTTCATCGACCTCGGCGGCATCGACGGGCTCTTGCACGTCACCGACATGGCATGGAGGCGCGTCGCCCATCCGAGCGAGATCGTAACAGTCGGAGATAGCGTGAAGGTTCAGATCATCCGCATCAACCCGGATACCCAGCGCATCAGCTTAGGGATAAAGCAGCTCGAAGCCGATCCCTGGGAGGGCATCGCCGCCAAATATCCGGTGGGCTCAAGACTAAAAGGGACAGTCACCAACATCACTGACTATGGCGCCTTCGTCGAGCTTGAGCCCGGCGTTGAAGGACTGATCCACGTGTCGGAGATGAGCTGGACGAAGAAGAACATCCATCCCGGCAAGATCATCTCGACGAGCCAGGAGGTCGAGGTGCAGGTGCTCGAGGTCGATCCCGAGAAGCGTCGCATCTCGCTCGGGCTGAAGCAGACCCAGGAGAATCCTTGGGTCGCCTTCACCACCAATCACCCACCCGGCACGCCCATCGAGGGCCCGATCCGCAACATTACCGAGTTCGGGTTGTTTATCGGCCTCGACGGAGGCATCGACGGCATGGTGCATTTATCGGATCTGGACTGGTCCAAGTCTGGGGAAGACGCCCTCAAGGACTACAACAAGGGCGACAACGTCAAAGCTGTGGTGCTCGAAGCCGACTCCGAGAAGGAGCGCATCAGCCTCGGCGT
>DASPOV010000097.1:0-5421 GCA_035625815.1 Methyloceanibacter sp. | reverse complement strand
TAGTAAATTCGTAGGTCGGATTTCCTGTTTTCTTGGAAGGGGGCGGCGGGGATATCCTGGCGACCTCCCGTTCGGTGAGCCTGCGGCTGTTGGATTCTGTCTCCATTGGGGCGGGCAGTCTTCTGTGCAAATGTACGCATTATGTACACACCGGAACAACCACACCACCCGTTGCCATTCATTTCCTCTCATGTGTGGATAAAGTCCTTTTCCAGAAGCAACTTAGGAGGACTTCAGAACGTAAGTCCTTGTGAGTACAAAAAGAACAAAAAGGCATTTCAACAGAGGGAGTGCTTGTTGGGCGCGAATCCACAACGTGTGCGCTGGTTCTGGCCTAGCAAAGCCACGGCGTTCGCCGTTGCGGCTGTCTTGAGCCTTTGCGCCGCTGGGTTCGCGGGGAGCGCTGAAGCCGGCTTTTTCAGCGACGCAACCAGCAGGCTTTTCGGCCGCGGCTCGACCCGCATGGACCTCGCCCCGATCGTTGGCGCCCCGCCGAATGTTGCGAAAGAACTGACCCAGGACCTCGTAAGCGCAGGCAAGGACAACAATCTCACGCTAACGCCGGACGGCACCGGTTCCCCCTACACGCTTCGGGGCTATCTCGTGGCAACTAACGAGAAGAAGGGCTCGAAAATCTCTTATATTTTGGACATAGCCGACGCCAAGGGACAACGCGTCGCTCGTGTCTCTGGCGAACAGCAAATCGCGGCCCGCTCGGGCAGCGATCCCTGGAGCGCCGTCGACAGCGCGGCGCTACGCAGTCTCGCGGCTAAGATCGGTTCGCAAATCGCCGCCAGCATGTCAGGCAGCGGCAGCACCTCTCCACCCGTCGCCTCGGGACCGGCACCAAGTCCAGGCCCGGGCCCGAGCGCTAGCGCGCCAACGGTTGCCACGCCTGTCGCCCCTGCCGCACGCGAGCCGAAAGGCGAAGTAACGACAATTGTTTCTCCGGTTTCTGGTGCGCCAGGCGACGGGATGAAATCCCTGACAGCCGCGATCAAAAAGCGGCTCTATGCTAAGGGTGTGAAGCTTGCGAGTATCCAGTCGGGAAATACCTATACGGTCAAGGGTGTCGTCAGTCTGACCGCCGCCACTGGCGGCCGCGAGAGCATCCGAATCGAATGGCAGGTGATTGACCCGAGCGGCAAGCGGCTCGGGACCGTGTCCCAGCAAAACACCATCCCCAAGGGCTCGCTCAACGGCCCCTGGGGAGCAGTCGCCGATGCCGCAGCCGGTGCCGCAGCCGACGGCATCGTCAAGCTCCTGCCCAAGTCGCGCACCTGAGGTAAAGGGCACGTCCACAAGCGACTTGGTCTGTGAGTTTACAGCGGCCCTCAGCCCTTGTTACAAGCGCGAGCCTTCTGGCTCGTGGTAAGAACCGGCTGATGCAAGGCTCTGGCGCTTAAGGAGCGGGATCCGATGAAACTGGTTGCAGGCAACAGCAACCGTCCGCTCGCCGAGGCGATTGCAGCCTATCTCAAGACACCGCTCGCCAAATGCATCGTCCGCCGCTTCGCGGACATGGAAATCTTCGTCGAGGTGCAGGAGAACGTGCGCGGCGAGGACGTCTTCGTCGTCCAGTCGACCTCGGCGCCTGCCAACGACCATTTGATGGAACTGCTCATCCTGATCGATGCGCTGAAACGCGCCTCGGCGCGGCGCATCACAGCCGTCATCCCCTATTTCGGCTATGCGCGTCAGGATCGGAAGCCCGGACCCCGCACGCCGATTTCTGCTAAGCTCGTCGCCAATATGATCGACCGCGCGGGTGCTGACCGGGTGCTCACGCTTGACCTGCATGCCGGTCAAATTCAGGGCTTCTTCGATATCCCGACCGACAATCTGTTCGCAGCACCGGTGATGGTGCAGGACATGCGCCAGCACTTCGACGCCAACAACCTCATCGTCGTGTCGCCCGACGTCGGCGGCGTGGTGCGCGCGCGTGGACTGGCTAAGCGCATCGATGCGCCTCTCGCCATCGTCGACAAGCGCCGCGAGCGCCCTGGTGACTCCGAGGTGATGAACGTCATCGGCAATGTGACCGGCCGCACCTGCCTGCTTGTCGACGACATCGTCGACTCCGGCGGCACATTGGTAAATGCCGCCGAAGCTCTCATCGACCATGGCGCGACGCAGGTCTCGGGCTATATCACCCATGGTGTCCTTTCGGGCGGGGCCGTCGCCCGCGTCATGGGCTCGCGCATCAAAGAGCTAGTGATCACCGACTCCATCCTGCCGAGCGAGTCGGTGAAGGGCGCTCACAACATTCGCATCCTGCCCATTGCACCATTGCTCGGCGAAGCGATCGGCCGCACCGCCGAGGAACAGTCGGTTTCGAGTCTGTTCTACTGATCGGCGCGTCGGACCATGGTCAGTCACGGCCTTCATATTTGAAGGAGACTTTGACCTTGGTGCGGTAGGCCTCGACCTTGCCGTCGGTAATGACGACGTCCTGCTCCACGACCTCCGCAATACGCAGCTCGCGTAAATGTTCTGCGGCACGCTCGACCGCGATCTTGGCGGCTTCTTCCCAAGACTTTGCGCTGGTGCCGATCAGTTCGATGACTTTGTAAGTGCTCTGGGGCATGAGGGAATTCCTTCTTCAACGCTCACACACGATCGCGGCGAGGACCACATCCTACGCCGAATATGACACGCTGTCTGGAGCGCCGAGCCCGTAGCACTGGCGCGGGCCGATTAGCGGATTGTCTTGGGTGCGTCGGGAGTTTATAAGCCCCCTCGACCTTGCATCGGCTCCGCGACACCGGCGCTTAGTTCGCATGTTCTCGGGCCCTTGATTGTTTTTGTTGGAGAAAATGCATGGCTGAGGTGTTGGAACTCAAGGCCTGGACACGGGCGCGCACCGGCAAAGGCGGCGCACGCGCGTCCCGCCGCGAGGGGCGCATTCCTGGAATCCTGTATGGCGACAAGGCGACGCCGCAGACCATCGCCGTGGACTATAAGGCGATCTCGCAGCAGCTTTACACCGGCCACTTTCAGAGCACGATTTTCATGCTAGACTTGGAAGGCACCAAGACGCGCGTGATCCCCCGCGATGTGCAGCTCGACCCCATTCGCGACTTCCCCATTCATGTGGACTTCTTGCGTGTGGGTAAGCATTCTCTGGTCACCGTCGACGTGCCAGTGCGCTTCTTGAACGAAGCGGCATCCCCCGGCATCAAGCGCGGCGGCATCTTGAATGTGGTGCGCCACGAAATTCCGGTCCGCTGCCCCGCCGATGCAATCCCCGAGCATTTCGATGTGGACCTGACCGGCCTCGAAATCGGCGACACGGTGCATATCTCGGCTATCAAGCTGCCGGACGGCGTGCGGCCGACGATCACCGAGCGTGACTTCACGGTGGCGACCATTGTCGGCCGTGCCGCTGAAGAGGCAGCGCCTGCCGCCGCCGCCGCCGAGCCTGGCGCCGAGGAAGCTGCCCCTCCGACCGAGGCTGGCGAGGAGAAAGAGAAGGAGAAGGAGAAGGAGAAGAAGAAGGACTAGTCTCCTTCGCCTTCCCGCCGCCGGGATGAAGAGATGAAGCTCTTTGTCGGCCTCGGCAATCCGGGCGCTGAATACGCCTTCAACCGGCACAATGTGGGTTTCATGGCGGTCGATGCCATCGCCGCGGCCCACGGTTTCCCTGCCTGGCACAAGCGCTTCCAAGGCGTCGCAGCCGAAGGCAAGCTCGGGGGCGAGCAAGTGCTGCTGCTCAAGCCGCAGACTTATGTGAACGAGTCCGGGCGCTCCGTCGGAGAAGCGGTGCGCTTCTACAAGCTTGATCTTTCCGACGTGATTGTCTTTCACGACGAGCTCGATCTTGTCCCCGGCAAGGTGCGTGTCAAAACCGGCGGCGGAACCGCCGGTCATAACGGGTTGAAATCTTTGACCGCTCACCTCGGCAACGACTATGTCCGGGTACGCATCGGCATCGGTCATCCCGGCGCCAAGGAGTTGGTGCAGCATTGGGTCTTGCATGACTTCGTGAAGTTCGACCAATTTTGGCTCGAGCCGCTGCTCGGCGCCATCGCGAACGCCGCGCCTGATCTCGCCCAAGGTGCCAACGACCAGTTCCAATCCTTCGTCGCTCACGCCATGCACATGGAAGCCGAAGCTCGCGATGAGCGGCCTGAACCTGCGCCGCGCAAACGCCTGGACGCGCCAAGCACTGAGGGCGAGAAGCCTGCCGCTGCCGAGACCAGCCTTGGTAGCCGGCTCCGCCGCTGGTTCGGCTCGTGATGGTTTCGTAGCATGGGGTTCAAATGCGGCATCGTCGGACTGCCCAATGTCGGCAAGTCCACGCTCTTCAATGCGCTGACCGAGACCGCGGCCGCGGCCGCGGCCAATTATCCCTTCTGCACCATCGAGCCGAATGTGGGCGAAGTGCCGGTGCCGGACGCGCGCCTTGATACGCTCGCCAAGATCGCCAAGTCCGCCGAGATCATTCCGACGCGGCTCACCTTCGTCGATATTGCCGGGCTCGTGCGTGGCGCGTCGAAAGGCGAAGGGCTCGGCAATCAGTTCCTCGCCGTTATCCGCGAGGTGGACGCCATCGCCTATGTGCTCCGCTGCTTCGAGGATGACAACGTCATCCATGTCGAGGGCCGCGTCGATCCGATCGCCGACGCCGACACCATCGAGACCGAGCTGATGCTCGCTGACCTCGACAGCCTTGAGCGTCGCATCCCGCTGCTCGAGCGGAAAGTGCGCGGCCAGGACAAGGAGGCGAAGAAGACGCTTGAGCTGGTCGAGCGTGCGTTGACGCTGTTGCGCGAGGGCAAGCCGGCGCGCCTTGCCCAAGTCGCCGACGAGGAGCGCGCCGCCTTCCAGGCGCTCAACCTGCTCACCACCAAGCCCGTGCTCTACGTGTGCAATGTCGATGAGGCCTCCGCCGCCACCGGCAACGCACATTCGGCGCGTGTCGAAGCGCGGGCGAAAGCCGAAGGCGCCGGCTGCGTCATCATCTCCGCCAAGATCGAGGCCGAGCTTGCCGAACTCGATTCTGCCGAGCGCCAAGCCTATCTCGCCGGACTCGGTCTTCTCGAGCCTGGCCTCAATCGGCTGATCCGTGAAGGCTATAGGCTATTGGGATTAATCACTTATTTCACGACCGGGCCAAAGGAAGCGCGCGCCTGGACGGTAACCAGAGGCACCCGCGCGCCCCAAGCCGCGGGCGTCATCCACACCGATTTCGAGAAGGGCTTCATCCGCGCTGAGACCATTCCTTACGACGACTATGTGGCACTCGGTGGCGAAGCTGGCGCGCGCGACGCTGGCAAGCTCCGCCTTGAAGGCAAGGATTACGTGGTGAAGGACGGCGACGTTCTCCACTTCCGCTTTGCGACGTGAGACCTTTTGTTGGGTACTAACGTCTGCTTTTCCCTCGTCTTTACCAATTATCTAGGATCCAGGCGACGTTGC
>DASPOV010000096.1:0-2270 GCA_035625815.1 Methyloceanibacter sp. | reverse complement strand
CCGCCGAGGGCTTGACCGGATCGGCAACTGCTACAAAGCCAGCAAGCTTGCCGTTCAAACCCAGGAACATCACCGTCTCGCTTTGTTTGCGCCGCGCCTCTGCCAATCCGCCAAGGGGCGCGATATCGATGCCGAAACCCTCCATCAGCCTTGCGTTGCCCAACACCGCCACCCGCCCCTCGATGCTTCCCTTAACTCCTTGGCCGGTGACTGCCTCGAAACCCTCACCCTTCGCGAGCTTCGAACCCTTCTGCTCAGCGCCGCGCAGGATTGCCGTGGCCAGCGGATGTTCGCTGCCTGCCTCGAGCGAGGCGGCAAGCCGCAGCACCTCGTCAGCCTGGAAGCCCGGTGTGGCTTCGACGCCGGTTAGGGCCGGCTTACCTTCTGTCAAGGTCCCCGTCTTATCGGCGATCAAGCTGTCAACCGCCGCGAGGCGCTCCAAGGTCGCGGCATTGCGCACGAGGACGCCCGCCTGGGCCCCCCGTCCGGTAGCGACCATGATGGATATAGGCGTGGCGAGCCCAAGCGCGCAGGGACAGGCGATGATGAGCACGCTCACCGCCGCTACCATCGCATAGGCAAGTCTTGGCTCCGGGCCGAATGTATACCAGGCAATAAACGCAATGACCGCGACAAGGATCACGGCCGGCACGAAATAGCCTGACACCTTGTCGGCGAGCGCCTGAATGGGAGCGCGCGAACGCTGCGCCGAGGCGACCATCTCGACCACTTGCGCGAGTATGGTATCGGCGCCGGTCCGATCGACACGCATGTCGAAGCTGCCCCTGCCGTTCAGCGTGCCGCCGGTGACGTGGTCGCCGACGACCTTCTCAACCGGAATCGGTTCACCGGTCAGCATCGACTCATCGATCGCGCTCCGTCCCGCGAGGATAGTGCCGTCGATTGGAACTTTGTCGCCGGGACGCACGCGCAGCACGTCACCGACTTTGACCTCGGCAAGCAGGATAGTCTCGGTTCTGTCGCTTGCATCCACTCTGACCGCCGTCTTGGGGGCGAGGTCGAGCAAGGCGCGAATTGCTCCGCCGGTCTTCTCGCGGGCGCGGAGCTCGAGCACCTGGCCGAGCAGCACGAGCGCTACGATGACGGCAGCTGCTTCGAAATAGACCGGAACGAGCCCATGCTCGTCCCTCATTGCGGCGGGGAAGAGCTCGGGGGCCACCGTGGCGACCAAACTGTAGAGGAACGCTGCTCCCGTGCCGAGCGCAATCAGCGTGAACATGTTGAGCCAGCCGGATCTGATCGAAGCGAAACCGCGAAGGAAGAAAGGCCAGCCGCACCACAACACCGCTGGTACTGCGAGGACGAGCTTTAGCCACTGCACGGCTTGGGGCGAGACGAAGGGGAGGAGATCGATGCCGAAGACATGCTGTCCCATGTCGAGCGCCACCAGGACGAGGGACAGAGGAACTGCCAGTTTGAGACGACGAGTGAAGTCGACAAGCTCGGGATGACCGCCATGCTCGTGTTCTGGCGGCACATCCATCGGCTCGAGCGCCATGCCGCAGATCGGGCAATGTCCTGGGCCTTCCTGCACGATCTCTGGATGCATGGGGCAGGTGTAGAGCGTGCCCTTTGGCAGAGGCTCGGGCTCGCCCTTCTTGCCTAGAAACCTCTCGGGTTCTTTCGCGAACTTGCTGCGACAGCCCTCGGAGCAGAAGTAATAGCTCTCGCCCTTATATTCGTAGCTCGGCCCGCCGGCCTTAGGGTCCACCATCATCCCGCAAGCAGGGTCAGTGGCCATGTGGCTCTGTCGGATGGCGCTCCGGTTCATGTTGGAATATTCCTTGAAACTAACTACCCCTAGGGGGTATGTGGCGCTTATGGAAGCTAAAGCCAAGACCTCGGCGCTGAAGCGCCTGAAGCGCATTGAGGGTCAGGTTCGCGGTCTTGCCCGAATGGTGGAGACAGACCGCTACTGTATCGACATCGTCACGCAAATTTCTGCGGTGCGCGCCGCGTTGCGGGCGGCGGAGCAGGAAATCCTCTCCGACCATGTGGCGAACTGCGTCGAGCATGCGATTTCGAGCGGCAACAAAGCCGATCAACGTCGCAAGGTCACCGAGCTCATGGAGGTATTGAGCCGCGCGGCCCGATGACCAAGCTGCTATCGTTCCGTCGGCTCCACCACCATTATCGTCACGATGAGTACCGTCGGAGTACCGTAATTGAATTGGTGACGTCTGGTCGGTCGGTGGCTATTTCATCGTTGCTCGTCGGACAGTCGTCGGCGACGGCAGGGGATGCACCGA
>DASPOV010000095.1:0-2598 GCA_035625815.1 Methyloceanibacter sp. | reverse complement strand
CGTCCTTCGAGGTTTTCGGGTTCGCCGAGTAGAGGCCATCTTCGTCTTTGACGAATATCATCGCCTTGCAGCCGAACTGTTCAGCGACGAGGAAGCATCCGGCGTCGGTGCGGTAGGGCGGGATGACGCCCTCGGGGGCAGGGCGCGCCCAGAGACCGTAGGGCGGCATGCCGCTGAAAACGACTGCGTTCACCTCTGCGAGGTAGAGCGGCACTGCCGAGAGCCCTGCGCCGTCGACGGCCGAGATGCCATGTTTCGCAAGGAGCTGCCCCAGTATCGCGGCATTTTGATCGGTGACCGAGGCGCCAAGTTGTGAGAGCACCCCCGCCGGGAGGCTGAGCCCTGCCGCGATCGAGTAGAGGTGCCGCGCACGCGTGCCTGCCCCGGTCCCTATAAGCAATTTATGGATCTTGCGGGCGGCGACGATCTCGTCCACGAGCGGGTAGACGGCTGCCCGGCCACGGTCGATGACGCTCTGCCCGCCGATCTTGATCACCGTCGCGTCCGGCAAGATTCGGAAGTCCGCCGCTGCCGCCGCCTTCGCCTGAAGCTCTGGGTCCGTGAGTGATCGCTGCATGAGGAGCGCCTCAAGCTCCGACGTCGTGTTGGTCATGGGGTTCTCCATCTCGTCACTTCAATGCACTGCACTGCTTGGCGAAAGCCCGCGAGCTCTACGGACAATCACTGCCCCCGGACAGTTTTCCGGCGGGAGCCTTTGCGGTCATGCCCCAACCCTAGCATAGCGTTTCTGGATAAGGATCATCGACAGGATCACGACGAAGGCAAAGACCACCATGCCGCCCGCGAGGATGTTGGCCTCGCGCCATTGCATCGTCTCGACATAATCGAAGATGGCGGTCGACATGACGCGCGTACGGCCCGGGATATTGCCGCCAATCATGAGGACCACGCCGAAATTGCCGACGATGTTCGAGAACCCCAATACCGCTCCCGATAGAAGTCCCGGACTGGCGAGCGGCAAGGCGACCTTCCAGAAGGCCCTCCATGGGGAGGCGCGCAACGTTGCCGCCGCTTCGAGCGGCCTATCGCCAACGGCCGCGAAGGCGTTGCGGATTGGCTGGACAACCACCGGCAGCGCCGAAACGATGCAGCCGATCACCAGCCCCTGAAACGTGAAGGCCAGCGTGCGAGCGCCCCAGAGGCCGGCGATTGTTCCCCCAGGGCCGTCAGGTCCAAGCGCGATCAGAATGTAGAAGCCGAGGACGGTTGGAGGCAGGACAAGCGGCAGGGAAACGATCGTGGCAATCACCTCCTTCCACGCGCGTTTGGATCGGGCGAGCCACCAGGCGAGTGGCGTCGCCAGAATCAGAAGCGTTAGGGTGCTGATCGTCGCGAGTTCGAGCGTCAGGCGAACCGGCGGCCAGAGGTGCTGCAGCGTCTCCATGGAATTTACTCGAGCGAATAGCCGAAGCTCTCAATGATCGCGCGGGCCTCCGGCTCCTTGAGAAAGGCAAGGAATGCTTTCGAGGCTTCGTCATTCGCCCCTCGTTTCAAGAGCACCGCGTCCTGACGAATCGGCGAATGAAGGTTCTCAGGCACAAGCCACCGAGTTCCTGCGGTGACGCCATGGAGCTGCGCCAGAGCGACAAATCCGAGTTCGGCGTTCCGCGTGTCGATGAACTGGAAGGCCTGGGAAATGCTGTTGCCGCGGACGAGCTTGCGTTGCAGGGCGTCGAAGACTGAAAGCGCCTTCATGGTCTCGACGGCCGCAGCCCCGTAAGGGGCGGAATTGGGATTGGCGATCGCGAGCTTCGAAAACTTGCCCGCCGAGAGCGCCGCCTTTCCGTCTGTGACGTCGAGGACCCGGCTCCAGAGCACGAGTTTGCCGATCGCGTAGGTGAAGCGGCTCTCCGGGACGGCAAAGCCTTTCTCTACCGCAAGCCGCGGCCGCTCCTCGTCGGCGGAGAGAAACACCTCGAAGGGCGCGTCATGGGTGATCTGGGTGAAGAAGGCGCCCGAAGCGCCGAAGATCAGGACCGCCTCGTGGCCGGTCTTCTCGCGGAAGCGGGCGGCGATCTCGCGCGCCGGTTCGGTGAAGTTGGCCGCGACAGCCACATGCGTCTTGGCGGCTTCTGCGCTTCCCGCAAAGCTCAACCAAAGCAGCCCAACGACGGCTGCGATCGATCTCAGTCGCATGGTTCCTCCTGGTTGACCGGCTGCCTGCCGGCCCTGTACTTTCGCTTCGACATGGGGGCAGTCGGCGCTCCGAATCTAATCTTATGTCGGAGCCGAAGGAGGGCCTTATGAGGAGCAATGCTTGTCTGCTGGTCGCGATGGGCGCCGTCCTCGCCGCCTCCACGGCCTGGGCGGCCGAGAACGCCACGTCGCGTCATCATCGCCACCACGGGCGCCACGTGACGCATACCGCCCCGGCGCCGACCTCTGAGCGACGGGTCCCGGCTGCGGAGAGTGGGTCTATGGATCGGTTCCAACCGGGCAAGCCCTATGCGCACCCTGGAGACGGCGATGACGATGGCCTGAGCCGCAATCCGGACGACTGCAACAAGGGCTGCATCGACGGAAGCCCTGGCTGAGCAGGCCTCAAAAGCGAAACCGCACGCCGACGGTCGGTGCGAT
>DASPOV010000094.1:0-2153 GCA_035625815.1 Methyloceanibacter sp. | reverse complement strand
GACCGCATGCTTGGCGGCCACATAGCCGCAGACATAGGGATAGCCCTTCAGACCAGCCGTCGAGGCGATGTTGATGATGCGGCCGAAGCCGCGATCGATCATGCCTGGCAGAACGATGCGCGACAGGCGCACGGGGCCCATTAGATTGAGCGTCATAAGCCGCTCGAACATCGCATCCTCGGTGCGGGTGAACGGCGCTGTTTCGACGCCACCGGCATTGTTGACGAGAATATCGATCGGCCGGTGCCGCCGGGCCTCGCCCGCCGCCGCTTTGAGCGAGGCGAGGTCGGTGACGTCGGCGACAAAGGCGATGCGCGCTTGCCCCGACGCGACAGCCCTTTCGAGCGCGGCCTGGTCGCGACCGAGTACGCTGACCTCGATGCCGGCCGCCGACAGCGCCGCGGCAATCGCGAGCCCTATCCCCTTGCCGCCGCCCGTGACCAGAGCGTGCCGCTTTGCCAAGGCATTCATCTCGACACCCCGATATTTGAAGCCTAAAATATCTGCACATGGGACAGGCAACAAGAGGCGGCTATTGACCCACACCCATCGCCGGCCTACCACCACGGCGCCGGAGCGCGTAGCTCAGCCGGTAGAGCAACTGACTTTTAATCAGTAGGTCCCGGGTTCGAGTCCCGGCGGGCTCACCAGGTATTTGGATCTCGCCATAAGATCGCAAATGCTTCGACCCTAAGATTGTTCCTCCATGACACTCGCGTTGTTTCCTTCCACATTCGAAGCATCACTGGCGCCAAGCACACTTGCGTTTGACCTGAGCCCCAAGACTCATCCATCGATGGATAGAATCCGTTCCTCATTTGCACTTGCCCCCAACCTTGGACCACCCGCACTCTTGAATTCTCGCTTCATCGGACGACTGGCTGGCCGGGGTTGCCGGTCATCCGATGCAGCTCGGCCGGCACTTTGTTGCCGATCGCGCTGTGTGGTCGAACCTCATTGTAGTCTCTACGCCAAGCCTCGCATTTTCGCTGCGCTTCGTCGAGGCTTAGGAACCAGGAAGTGTTCAGACACTCGGCCCTGACCTTTCCGTTGAAGGATTCGGCGAAGGCATTGTCCGTTGGCTTGCCAGGCCGACTGAAATCCAACGTCACGTCCTTCATGAAAGCCCAAAGGTCGAGCTCCTTGCTGATGAATTCGGGTCCGTTGTCGACCCGGATCGTCTTTGGATAGCCCGCCTGCGCGGCCGCACGCTCGAGGGTCGCGACGACGTCGGCGCCGCGGTAGCTCGAGCGCACGTCGATCGCCGGCGCGAAGCGCGTGAAGGTATCGACGACGGTAAGGACGCGGATCCTCCGGCCGTCGAAGAGCTGGTCGTGCAAGAAGTCCATGGCCCAGACCTCGTTCGGCTCCGTGGCCGTCTGGCGATCGCCGCGGAGCTTCGCCTTGACCCGCCGCTTAGGCGATTTGTTCCGTAATTGCAGGCCCATCTCGCGATAGAGCCGACATACGCGCTTTGGGTTGACATGCCATCCCTCGCGTCGCAAGAGCACGTGGATGCGCCGGTAGCCGTAGCGCACCCGCGTCTCGGCGATCTCCTTGATCCGCTGCATCAGAGGCGCCTGCCCGGTCCGCTTGGAGCGGTAGTGATAGCTCGACCGATCGACCGGGAGAGCCCGACAGGCACGGCGAATGCTCACCTGCCAAGCGGCCCGGACGTGATCGACCATCTGCCGTTTCCGGGCAGGCCTCATATTTTTCGGCGGATCACGTCCTGCAGCATCTCCCGATCGAGCGAGAGATCGGCAACCAGCTTCTTCAGGCGCTGATTCTCCTCCTCGAGCTGGCGCAGCCGCTTCATCTCCGACGGCAACAAATCCCCGTACTTCTTGCGCCAGTTGTAGTAGGTCGCCTGGCTGATGCCTGCCTTGCGGCAGACCTCCTCCACCGTCGCGCCCTCCTCAGCCTGTCGCAGAATGAAGGCGATCTGCTGATCGCTGAACCTCGACTTCTTCATGACGCGTCCTCGTCTCCCGGGCCATCCGGCAAAACGAGAATTTTTTAGCACCAAGCGGTCCAAAAAACCGGGGGCAGGTCAATCGGGCCTGACGCAAATTGCTGCGCGCAACTGGCTAAAAAGCCCAAGCTAATAAACATTCCGCAGGCAATAATTAAACCAGCTCACGTCTCGCGTA
>DASPOV010000093.1:0-2996 GCA_035625815.1 Methyloceanibacter sp. | reverse complement strand
GACTGCTCGCCGCCGACATTGTAGCCGTGCTGCCGCATGTGCTCGACCACATAGCGGTCGCCGACCGGGGTACGCTGAAGGCCAAGCCCCAAATCTTGCAGATAACGCTCAAGCCCGAGATTGGACATCACCGTAGCGACGATGCCGCCGCCGGCAAGACGCCCACGCCTGAGCCAGGACTCGGCAATGACCGCCATAAGCTGATCACCGTCGATCATGCGGCCCTTCTCGTCGACAATGACCACGCGGTCGGCGTCGCCGTCGAGCGCAATCCCGATGTCGGCGCGCACCTCATTGACCTTGCCGATAAGGTCGGCGGGTGCGGTCGAGCCGCAGTCCTTATTGATGTTGAAGCCGTTTGGCTCGACGCCAAGCTTGACCACTTCCGCGCCGAGCTCCCACAGCGCCTCCGGGGCCACCTTGTAGGCTGCTCCGTTGGCGCAGTCGATGACGGCGCGGATACCGTCGAAGCGGAGGTTCTTCGGCAGGGTGCGTTTGGCAAACTCGATGTACCGTTCGCGCGCGCTGTCGATGCGGGTCGCCCTGCCGATCTTCTCCGCCGGCGCGAGCAGGTCCGTCGTGTCGCCGAGCATCAGCTCCTCGACCTGCAACTCGGTCTCATCGGAAAGTTTGTAACCGTCAGGGCCGAACAGCTTGATGCCATTGTCGGCAAACGGATTGTGCGAAGCGGAGATCATTACGCCGAGATCGGCGCGGAGTGACCGCGTCAGCATCGCGACGGCAGGCGTCGGCATCGGTCCGAGCAGGAACACGTCCATGCCGACGGCGGTAAAGCCAGACACCAGCGCCGATTCGATCATGTAGCCGGAGAGCCGCGTATCCTTGCCGATCACCACGCGATGGCGGTAGGAGCCGTTGGTGAAGAGCTTGCCGGCGGCCATACCCACGCGGAGCGCCACCTCGGATGTCATGGGCGAAGAATTGGCGCTGCCACGGATGCCATCCGTGCCAAAGAACTTGCGAGCCATGGCCGATATCCCCCTAATCCCCCAAAGGCACCGCCCGCCTTTTGCAAAGAGGTCGGCGTGTCATGGAATTATGCTCCTGCTCCATCTTTGTACCGTTCACAAAGTGTAAGCGCATATTACAGCTATCCTAGTTAAGCCCGGCTTTTCACTTTTTCCCCAGCTTGCGGGATTTTTTGAGAGGGTAAATGGTCGCTTACCAAGCTTTAATCCTGCGCTGTCCCTGCACGTCCGGGACCAATTCCGAGACCAACTTCGGGACTGACTAACGGTAACACAGCCCGCGCGCTTGCGCCGACCTGTCGTGGCGAAGCCAATGAGACCGCTGCCCGAGCCTCAAAAAAACAAAAGTATATGGCGAGTTCCGTCGTCAAGATCGCACCACAGAGGAATAGCATCCGAAGAAACGCACGTCCCATTCCTTGCCTTCCGTTTCTGTTTCAAGGGGATTCAAAAAATCGCAGAGGGGTGCGCCCTCCGCGCGAGCCGTTAGCGCTGCGAAGGCTGGAAGGAATTGCACCCCCTTACCCCTAAGCATTCCGCTCTGGCCAAGCGTGTGTCTCCGTGGACTTATGTTCCTCGCGCGCGGCACCCCACACCTCGCGTGCGGCACCGGCATTCATGGCAGCAATGCCAAGACCCACGATAAGGTCGGGCCAATGGGAAAGCGTGTAGGCAGTCAAGAGTCCGGCGCCGATGATGGCGAGGTTCGCTAGCGTATCATTGCGCGCCGACAGAAAGGCAGCGCGGGTGAGGCTGCCGCTCTGGGCGCGGAAGTGCGCCAGAATGAAGGCGCAAGTGAGGTTGACAGCGAGGGCTCCCACGCCTGTCAACGTGAGCGGCACCGGCGTGGGCGGGACCGGCGACAGGAACTTGACCGCCGCAGTCCACAACGTCGTAAGCCCGGGCACCAGTAGGATGCCGGCGAGCGCCATGCCAAGCCGTCCCCTGTTCTTGGCGCTCCAGCCGAGCGCGGACGCGATCAGCAAATTGATGGAGGCATCCTCAAGGAAGTCTACGCTGTCCGCAAAGAGCGAAACGGAGCCGATCGCGAGGGCCACCGCGAACTCGACGCCGAAATAAGCCAGGTTGAGCGCGGCAACCAGAATGACGGCACGGCGCAGTGGCGCGTTCACGAGACCTTTAGGAGAACAGGCGAAACTTTGATACGAAGCCTTAGCGGGTCACCTGGTAACGGCGTAGTCTCGAAAGTACCTAGTTAGTTTCTCACCATTGGCCCGAAATGAAGTTGAGCATGGCCGAAGAGCTGAGCGGACGGCGAATTGTGGTGCCCGAAACGCGCGAACTTGGTCAACTTGTTCGAATGCTGGAAGAGCGTGGCGCCGAGGCGGTCCCCTGCCCGATGATCGCCATCCACGATGCTCCTGATCCGGAACCCGTCGAGGCGTGGCTAAGGCGCTTCGCGGACGGAGCGTGTGACGATCTTGTGCTGATGACGGGTGAAGGTCTAAGGCGGCTCCTTGGCTTTGCCCGGCGCCTCGGTCTGGAACCCGCCTTCCTCCGTGCGCTTAACGCTACACGCAAGGTAACGCGCGGGCCGAAGCCAGTTCGTGCGCTTCGCGAGATCGGATTGGCGGCCGACGTGCCCGCAGGCGAACCCACGACCGAAGGAGTGATCGCGGCGTTGGGACGGTTTAACCTCAGCGGGCGCCGTGTCGGTGTGCAGCTCTATCCCGAAAATGCAAATGAGCGGCTTCTAAGATTCCTCAAAGGTGCTGGGGCAGAGCCGGATCCGGTGCTTCCGTATGTCTACGCTTCCGAAGCGGATGATGCGCGCGTGATCGCTGTCATCGCCGAGATGGCTGCCGGCAGAATCGACGCGATCGCCTTCACGAGCGCGCCCCAGGTTCGACGGTTCCGCAACGTCGCCCGCGCGTCCGGCAGAGAGGCGGAATTGCTTCAAGGCTTCGAACGTATCGCCGTTGCCGCTGTCGGCCCAATTGTTGCGGCGGAGCTCGAGAGGCTTGGGGTGCAGGTGAACATTATGCC
>DASPOV010000092.1:0-6114 GCA_035625815.1 Methyloceanibacter sp. | reverse complement strand
GGCAGCCACGCCGGCGGAGTTTCGACCGAGCCCACAGCCGGTAACTGTCGAGGACAAATTGGATTCGATTTGAGATCAGGGTCGCCATCACCGAAGGGGAGCAGGCCGATGTCGGGCGCTACTGCCGAGCCAGGGGCATTTACCTGCCGCAGTGATGGCGTGCCGAAGGGGTAATGTCACTTCTTGGCACATCTGCGCTCAGCCTCGGCCAACTCGTGCGCAATACCCTGCAATGGAGACATGTAGGGGGGCTGCTACTCAAGTAGCGTGATGCTCAAGTGGCAAGGCGTGACATGGCTTCAGCGAGGCTCGCGGAGCTTGGCTGGAAGGTGGTGCCCAAAGCCGCCTCTCGGCTCGGGCAGTGACCGAGCATCGGCCAATTCATGAAGAAGTAAGAGAACCAAACGGCGAAGACAGGGGTAATGGCGGCTGTCCGATCCGGAGGCATTTACACTGGCTTCGCCAGCGTGGGTTAAACCAAGGATCGCCGTTCGCGGGGTGGTGCAAGGCTGAACCCGAACTATTGCCGATCTTAAGCGACCGCCCATATGCCCTTGGTACCTGCGTGGTTGGGACCCCCGTTCAGCGTTACCGGCCATCATACAATTGGCTGCGCTTGCTGCGGTGTCGGAGCCAGGTCAGTGCATCCAAGGAAGACTACAGCGACCAGAAAGGCCAGGGGAACTGGCGTCGGCGCGCGCCCCCATCATACCAGTTGGCCGGCCGCGAGAGGTGCTTAATCCGTGGTTTACAACCGTGCCGGCTCAGGCGCCCGTTTGCTTTCAGGCGGCTTGGCGACGGAGCGCGGCCACAAGACGCGGCCTTGGTCATCGCGCACCCTGAAAAACCAACCCATCAGCGGCACGAGCAGAAAATGCGGCACGAAGCGCACGGCGAGCGCCCCAAGCGGATTGATCAGCCCCGGCAAGGTCACGGACCAGCCGCGCCTGAAGCGCCGACAGGCTTTCTTGGCAATTTGCTCGGGGGTGGCCGCTGGAAACCAGAGGAGGTAGCGGGAATTCTCCGTTCCGGCCTTGGAATGCAGCCCAGTCGACACCACCCCGGGGGCCACGACAGAGACTTTCACGCCGGTGCCCATGGTCTCGTAAGCGAGCGCCTTGGAGAATGACAGTACGAATGCCTTGGAGGCGGCGTAAACAGCCTGATAGGGCACGGGCATGTAGCCCATCATGGATGACAGGTTGAGCACACCACCGCGGCCGCGCGCTAACATGCCGGGAAGAAAGCGAGCCGTGAGGTCCACCACCGCGCGCACATCGAGATCGATCATGCGGCGCACGGCGGCCGGGTCCTCATCCTGGAAGAAGCCTGACGACATCACCCCGGCATTGTTGACGAGCACGTCGGCGTAGAAGCCGAAGCGCCGCACCGCCTGCTCGACCCCGGCGCAGCCTTCCGGGGTGCAGAGGTCCTGGGCGGTCACCTTGACCTCGACCGGATAGTCGCGCGACAGCTCGGCCGCGGTTCGTGCGAGCATCACGCCGTCACGGGCAACGAGCACCAGATTGTGGCCGTCGCGGCCGAACTCCTCGGCGAGCGCACGGCCAATACCTTCCGTCGCACCGGTGATGACCACGGCGGGCAAAGCCATGCTCGGATCAGATCTGGGATTGGTATCGTTCATCTTGACTAGCCCCGAATCCTGTTTCGCGTTCCAAACAAACCCAATACGCGGCGAAAAGCAAACGTCCAGTCTTTGGGAGCAGAGCTTAGGAGTGGTCCGCAGTTTACTGAGCGGCTGAGCATCAGGCCGGGACGAGGCGTGTTAGGAGTGGGAAGCCTGACCGCTGGCACAACCAGAGTACGCGGAGAGCACCTCAGGGTCGAGCACAATTGCTGCCGAAAATCATTAAAATTCTCGGATTCTCTGGGCGCAAAGACCGGACGCAACCGCCGGCGCTTGAACCTGTGCTTAACCAGAATGGGCGATAAGGTTGCAGAGTGACGGCCGGCACATCCTTTTTTGCGGCCTTCGGAACCGCCCAGAGCGCGCCGTTTCAGACTATACTCCGCCTTCGACCCGCGGACTTTCGGCACGCGCGTGCGTTTAAAGGAGTTTTTGCGTATGGCACCCCGCGCCTTCTGGACTGGAAATTTAAGGCTTTCGCTCGTCAACATTCCGGTTCGCCTTTACCCCGCTACCAGCATCGAGCGGAAGATTGAGCTCCACCAGATCCACGAGCCGAGTGGCAAGCGCATCCGCTACCAGAAGGTGGCCCCGGGCGTCGGGCCTGTCGAGAATGAAGAGATCACCAAGGGCTTCGAATACGAGAAGGGCAAATATGTGCTCCTCGATCAGAAGGAGATCGATGAGCTGAAGCTCGAGAGCAAGCAGACCATTGAGCTCGTGCGCTTCGTCGATCCTTCGGCAATCGACGCACGTTACTTCGAGAGACCCTACTACCTCCTTCCGAACGGCGAAACCGCCGAGGAGGGCTACGCCATCATGCAGAAGGCGCTGAAGCAGACCGACAAGATCGGCGTGGGACGACTTATCCTGCGCGGCCAAGGCAATATCGTTGCGCTCAAGCCTTGCGGACGCGGGCTGCTACTCGAAATTCTACGGCACGCTGATGAGGTCAAGTCCGCCGATACCTTCTTCGAGGAAGTGCCCGAGGTGAAGGTCGACAACGAGGCGCTCGAGCTTGCGGTCGAGCTGATCAAGCGGAAGTCAGGCGCCTTCGAGCCAGAGAAGTTCAAGGACGAATATACGGAGGCCGTGTGGGAGCTTATCAACGCCAAGCTCGAGCATCGCGTGCCTTCGATCGTGACCGTGGAGCCGGGCACCGCCAAGGTGATCAACATCATGGACGCGCTCAAGAAGAGCGTGAAGGCGCAGGGCAAGCAGGCCGCTCCGAGCAAAGGACAGCAGAGCAGACGAGCGGCTGCGTCGCGCGCTGGCGCAAAGAAAACGGCACGCGCCACACCGAAGAAAAAATCGGCATAAGTCATGGCGCGGACGAAGGCGGCAGATCCGCTTGCGACCTACCGGACCAAGCGCGACTTCAGCAAGACTCCAGAGCCGCCGCCGGAACGCCGCCGGAGGACCGGCAACAGTTTCGTCCTCCAAAAGCACGCGGCGCGGCGCACCCATTTCGATTTCAGGCTCGAACATGACGGGGTGCTGAAGAGCTGGGCCGTGACCAAGGGCCCGAGCCTAGACCCGTCGCAGAAGCGCCTAGCTGTCATGACCGAGGACCACCCGCTCGAATATGGCAGCTTCGAAGGGGTGATCCCTAAGGGACAATATGGCGCCGGCCCGGTGATGATCTGGGACCGCGGCACTTGGGAGCCGATCGGCGATACCGACGAGGGCCTGGCCAAAGGCGATCTCAAATTCAGGCTGTTTGGCGATCGGCTTAAGGGCGACTTCGTGCTGGTGCGCATGAAGCCTCGCAAGCAAGACCGGGGCCGCCAGAACTGGCTCCTGATCAAGAAGCGCGACGCTTATTCGGGCGAGGGCGATGAGCCCACGCTGACTTACGAGACGAGCGTGAAGAGCGGGCGCACCATGAATGAGATCGAGACGGGCGACGTACCCATCTGGAGCTCGAAGGCTCAAAAAAAAAGCCTGACGGCAAAAGCTTCCGCTGGCACGCCGACACCGCCGAAAACGCGCCGAGCGATAGAGCCTGAGTTCATCGCGCCCGAGCTTGCCACTCTGGTCAACGAGGTGCCCGGTGGCCCACGCTGGCTGCATGAAGTCAAATATGATGGCTACCGCATCATCGCGCGCAAAGCCGGTGACGAGATCGCGCTGTTCAGCCGTAGCGGCCTTGACTGGACCGTGCGCTTCCCGGCGATTGCCAAGGCTCTGCAGAGTCTGCCTTGCGAGACGGCGCTGCTCGATGGCGAGATCGCCTTCGTGCTGCCGTCTGGGATCACCTCCTTCAAGTCATTGCAGGAACATATCGACACCCCGCACCCGGCGTTCCGCTATTTCCTGTTCGATCTCCTATCGCTCGACGGCAAGAACTGGCGCGACAAGTCGCTGACCAAACGGAAAGACCGGCTTCAGCAACTAATGAGCGAAAAGGCATTGCCCAACTGGCTCGTCTATTCCGACCATGTGCAAGGGTCGGGGGGCAAGTTCTATCGCGAAGCCTGCAGCGCAGGCCTTGAAGGGGTAGTGTCGAAGCGCGCCGACTCGACCTACGTCTCCGGCCGCACCAAGAACTGGCTCAAGACCAAATGCCATAAGCGCGCCGAGTTGGTGATCGGCGGCTATAGCCGCTCGAGCGTCAGGGGGCGCCCTTTTTCTTCGCTCCTCCTCGGCGCCTTCGCGGATGGCAAGTTCAACTACGCCGGCAAGGTCGGCACCGGATTTTCCAGCGACGATCTCACCACCCTCGCCAAGCGCTTCAAGCCGCTCGAGCGAAGCGCCTCGCCCTTCGTGGAGGTGCCCGTGATTGAGCGCAAGGATGCGGTATGGCTCAAGCCAACACTCGTTTGCGAGGTGGCATATACGGAGTGGACGAACGACGGGCGCTTGCGTCACCCGAGCTTTCAGGGCTTGCGTGAGGACAAGCGAGCGGCTGAAGTCAGGCGCGATCATCCGAGGGATCCGGAGGCGGACGTGGATCGACGAAAGAGCAGTGCATCCAAGGCGAACGGCGATCCCATTTTTGACGGGATCAAGCTCACGAGCCCCGACAAGGTTCTCTATCCCGATATAGGCGTGACCAAGCTCGCCCTTGCCAACTATTACGAGACGGTCGCTCCCACTATGCTCCCCTTTGTCGTCAATCGCCCGATTAGCCTCGTCCGGTGCCCGGAGGGTTGCAACAAGGAGTGCTTCTTCCAGCGCCACGCCATGAAGGGCATGAGCGACGCGATCAAGCAGATCGCCATTCCTGGTGGCGAGAGCAAGGAGAAGTATCTCTATCTCGGGAGTGAGGCGGGATTGTTCGGGCTCGCGCAGATCGGCGTGCTCGAAATCCATGACTGGGGCGTGTCGCTCGACCATCTGTATGAACCTGATCGCCTCGTATTCGATCTCGACCCCGACGAGGGGCTTGCGTTCGACGTGCTAAAGGCCGCTGCCATCGAGGTGCGCGACTTTCTCGCTGATCTCGGTCTCAAGAGCTTTCTCAAATCGACGGGCGGCAAGGGTCTGCACGTAGTGGCACCGATCACGCCGAAGCAGTGCTGGGACGAAGTGAAGGCCTTCACCAAGGCGGTCGCCGATACCCTGGTCGAGGTGCGGTCTGATCGCTACACCGCCAACCCGCTGAAGCGGACCCGCGAAGGTAAGATCTTCGTCGACTACCTCCGCAATCAACGCGGCGGATCTGCCATCGTGAACTATTCGACCCGAGCGACGCCCAACGCCTCGGTCGCATGTCCGCTTGACTGGGACGAATTAAAGGGCCTGAAAGTGGCAAGCCCCTACACACTGATGACCCTGCCGGCGCGGCTGGCGGCAAAGAAGCGCGATCCCTGGGAGAGATTTTTCTCCACCCGCCAATCGATCACGGCGAAGGTACGCAAAGCGCTCGGGCTCGGCTGATCTCTCGCGACGTTAATCGTTCGCATGAGACTTGGTGCGCGAGGAGACGTGGGACTACTGATTGCCCCGGGCCTTGCGCTACGCGCATGCACGCGCTTGCCGCCAAGCGCGTGGCGCTCGTTATGAGAATGTGCCACGGCTGCGAAAGGCGGTGAACGATTTTAAGGCGATCTCGCAAGAGCTCGCCCGGCTCGGCTTAGACGTCGTCTCAGCCGAGAACGTCGGGCGCCGCGCCATGAGCTGTGCGCTGGTCGAGCTCGAGAGCAAGCGCTTTACACGAAGGCTCCCCAGAAGACCGCCTCCGATGCAGGTAGAGCTCCCCTATGTCGATGGCACGACGTCGCCGACGCGGACCTTCAACGCGCCGAAATAGCCGGGGATTCTCTGCCCTTAGATCCACAGGCTGAACTTCAAGGGGCGCGAATCGTGCTTACATGAGCATTATCCCAGCAACAAAGGAAAGGAGGTGATCCAGTGTCTGCTTGTCCTCCGCCGCGGTCGCCGGCTCACCCGACCTGGACCATCGCGTCTTGCGAGGTCGATGCCGGCTAACGCCGCTCCAAGCGGCCTAAAAAGCGGCCGCG
>DASPOV010000091.1:0-8731 GCA_035625815.1 Methyloceanibacter sp. | reverse complement strand
CGAGGCGCTAGAGGACGCACGCGTCGAGTTCACCAACGGCAAGCGGCCAGGGCCTAGGCTCAATTTGCGATGACAGAGCAGTCGGGGAATGTTTGGGTCCACGTCGAAGACGGGGAGATTATCGTCACACTACCTTCTTCCACGTACAGGGCAACCTTTTACAGGCCACCAGACTGCCTGCATCTGAGCCTGAAGGACCTATCCTCCGAGAGCGATCCGCGAGCGCCCCTGACATTGGCCGAATTCCTTGGCCACGCGTGGGAAGCTGCAAAGGAGAAAGCACGCGAGCTGGGGTGGATTGTGTAGGGCTCCCATAGATGCTGCTGCGCGCCGCCGGAATCATATGCCTGCTGATCGCCATGGTTGCGGTCATAATCGACGCGATCAAGAACCTGTCAGTCATGGACGGCGATTGGATATTTACGTCCTTGGGTGACCAGTGGTCAAAGCTCAGCCCTCATAGTCTCGCCACTGTCGAGTCGATGGTCGAGGCGCATGCAGTACCCTTCTTGTGGAACCCGATATTCACCCAATTGTTGCGGGCACCGACCTGGGAGGCATTCGGAGTCCTTGGGTTCGTCCTGTTTTGGCTCGGACGCAAGCGCGCTCCGGCCCAGATAGGGTTTTGATGAGAGCGCCATGGCCGGATAACGGCAGCAAGACCAAAAAAGAGAGCTCCGAAAGTCTCCTTCCAGGGGCCTCCTACTCAAACCAGGGGCCTCCTACTCAAACTCAAACTGGGAAAACTCACCTTGGGGGACTTGTGAGGATAAGCCATCTATTTGAGGATAAGCCATCTATTCAAGAGGGTCCTGTCGCCAGCCGTGCGGCACAGCGCGTAATGTGGAGCGCGCAAAAGCGGTAGAGGTCGCGGTGTCGAGATTGTAGAGGATGGAATCAGACTCAAGCCTCGCCGTTAGGCCGCGTTGACCAGAGCCCGTATCAAGTTTAACTACAACAATAGCCCAGGGCGCGAGGTCGAGGCCAAGTTGGCGGCGTGTTAGCACAGCGACCGGAAGCCCTTGTAACTCATGGCGTCCTAGACGGACGATGGACCCGGAGGCCGCCTGCATATTCACAGGATCCAGGAAAATGCCAGCCGGCTATGACGCTGAGGTGGCGGAGTTATTTCGGGACCTGCGCTCCGCGAGCGGTCTGTCGGAAGCAGATCTCGCGGCCCAGCTCGCAACGCGCTCAGAGGTGGTGCAGGCGCTAGAGCAGGGCGCGATCTATGCCCTGCCGCCATGGCCGGAAACCTACCGTGTCGTGGCAACCTACGGGACCCTGCTCAACCTCGATGTACGGCCGCTGCTGCGCCGAATCTATGCGCAAGTCGAGGCCGGAATCGTGGGCCTTGCCCCGAAGGCGATGCCGGACGTGCCATTCATGGCGCCGCCGGAGGGCATTGAGCGTGAATTCCAAGGACGGGCGCCAATGTCTATGCCTCCGGTGGCGGAGCCCCCTCCCATGCCGCCGCGCCAGCCGGCTCCGCCGCAGCCAAGGGTTCCCCAGGCAGCGCCAAATCGGCAAGCTCGCCAGGGGCCAGCTCCTCAATCGCGGCAGCCGCGGCCTCAGGTTCAATCGCACCCACAGCGCCAGCCACCGCCTCAGTGGCCGCCGCAGCCAAGGGAAGCGCCGCCCGCAGCCCCACCTCGTGCCGCTCCAACGCCGCCCCGCTCAACGTCTGCACTGCAGCGCGAGGTTCGAGCCCCGTCACCACCGCAGCAACCTCACTCCCGCACGGCCCCGCCGCCGCGGATGGCACCGCTCGAAGAGAAGCCGCCACGCAAAGCCCTTCCATGGAATGCGCTGGTGAAGTGGGGTATTGTAATCGTCGTCATTCTTGGAATTGCCGCGGGGCTTTGGATGTGGCTCGCCAAGCCTGGCCTCCTTGGTTCCTCCGGCCCGTCTGGGCAGCCCGGCGCCAAATCGTCCGATAAGAGCGCGCCCCCTAGCGATCCGAACGATCCGCGGAGCCGGAAGGCAGACCGCCTGCCCGGCCCCTCATAGCCAGACCTGACCGGCTAAACTTCCGCACATGACGACAATTCCCGCCGATAAGCTCGACAGGCTTATCTCCCGTTGGCAGACGGTGCAGGGTACGCTTGCCTCGGGCGCCGACCAGGAGACCTATGTCCGCCTTTGCCGCGAATTCGCCGAGCTTGATCCAATCGTAGCAACCATCACCGCGCTCCGCTCCGCCTTACGCGAGCACGACAGCTTGCAGCATCTGATCGATGACCCGGCTTCGGAGACGGATGTGGTGGCCCTCGCCGAGGAGGAGATCGGCCCGCTCGATACCAAGATCGAGCAGCTCGAGCGGCAGTTGAAGGTCCAATTGCTGCCTAAGGATGCCGCCGACGAGAAAAGCGCCATTCTTGAGGTGCGTGCCGGCACCGGCGGGGAGGAAGCTGCATTGTTCGCGAGCGATCTCTTTCGCATGTATCAACGCTATGCCGACGCCCATGGTTGGAAGGTCAACATCATCTCGGCAAGCGAGTCGTCAACCAGCGGATACAAGGAGATCATCGCCAATATCACTGGCAAGGGCGTGTTTGCCCGGCTCAAATTCGAATCCGGCGTGCATCGCGTGCAGCGGGTTCCGGAGACGGAGGCGCAAGGCCGCATCCACACCTCGGCTGCGACCGTCGCGGTGCTGCCGGAGGCCGAAGAGGTCGACATCAAGATCGATGACAGGGACCTGCGTATCGATGTGTTCCGGGCAAGCGGGCCGGGAGGCCAATCTGTGAACACCACCGATAGCGCGGTGCGCGTCACGCATCTGCCGACCGGCCTCGTGGTCAGCCAGCAGGATGAGAAGTCGCAGCATAAGAACAAGGCGAAGGCGATGAAGGTGCTGCGCGCCCGGCTCTATGATATGGAGCGTGCCAAGCGCGACGCCGAGCGGGCGCAGGATCGGCGGAGCCAAATCGGCACCGGCGACCGCTCACAACGCATCCGCACCTATAACTTTCCACAAGGCCGCGTCACCGATCACCGCATCGGGCTCACCCTGCACAGCCTGGACCTCGTGCTGGAAGGGAGAGGCCTCGACGAGATCATCGATGCGCTCATCACCGAACATCAGGCAAGTCAGCTTGCCGCCGTGCGGGAAGAAGGCCATGGGTGAGTTCCTCACATCGGGACTTAGCCTGAGTAAGGCTCACAGCGCTGCGGCGCGAATGCTGCGGCGAGCCGGCGTCGAGGCGCCGGAGCTCGATGCGCGGCTTCTGCTCTGTCACGCCGCCGGCTTGAGTCATGAAGACCATGTCGCCGGGCTCGACCGCGCGCTCGCACCTGATGCTGCGGCGCGGTTTGGCGCCTTGATCGAGCGGCGCCTCGGCGGAGAGCCGGTGTCGCGCATTATTGGCGGTCGCGAGTTCTATGGCCGCCCTTTCCGCATCGATGCAAGCACGCTCGACCCCCGTCCTGATACCGAGACGCTGATCGAGGCCGCGCTCGCGCTGATCGAGCAGGATGAGATGCACGAGACGCCGCTGAAGCTTCTCGACCTCGGCACCGGCAGCGGCTGCATTCTCATCACGCTGTTGGCGGAGCTGCCCCAGGCGAGCGGCGTCGGCATCGATCTGAGCCTACCCGCGTTATCGCTCGCGCGGGCCAATGCGCAGACCCTTGGGGTTGGGGACCGCGCGAGCTTCGTGGCTTGCGATTGGCTGGACGCCACCGATGGTACCTTCGACCTAGTGGTGTCCAACCCGCCCTACCTCTCTGCGGCTGACATGACTGAACTCGCCACAGAGGTGCGCGATCATGACCCCAAGGGGGCGCTCGATGGGGGGCCTGACGGGCTCTCAGCCTATCGCCGCATTGCGCCAGAGATCCGCAAAGTGCTGCGAATGGGGGGGATCGCCTTGTTCGAGATCGGCCCTGGCCAGGCTGACGCCGTGCTGAACCTCCTGGCCGAGGGGGGCTTGGCCGTGGAGAATGGCCGGTGCCTCTGGCCCGATCTTGGCGGTCGCCCACGGGTGGTCGTCGCCCGTCATTGAGGGCTAAGATCCCCTGGGAGCGGGAAGTCGGATCCGAAAAATTGGACTTGGAAAATTGCGGGGTTCGGGCTAGGTTCAAGTCCAGCGAATTCGAATATTCTCGGCCATTGGCGTTAAGAGCGCTGGCTGGTTGCAGACGGCAACAAGAGCGGACATCTCTTGAACCTCGATCGTAAGGCGGCGTGCCTCTCGGGACGTTCAGGTGTCGCTCAACCGCCCATCTATTTCTAGGCTGGCTGCGCAATCAGGACGATCGGCTCGGCGCCGGGGATTAGCGCAAGGCTGCAGCGGAAATGCATTTGCCGATCGCGGTATGGACCATGTGGATCCGAGGCGGACGGAATGTGAGGTGAATAGCGAACTTGGACTGAAAGATCCTAGCAGACAAGAAACCTATCGAGCAGGGAAGAAATCGCGGCTCTAGCCGCTTATCAGGGTTGAATCGAAGCCTATGAGGCAAGGACAGCAGAATCGCCGGGGCCGCGGCCGTGGCCGCAAGCCCCAAAATCCGTTGGCGCGGAACTACGAATCGAACGGTCCCGACGTGAAAATCCGCGGGACGGCGGCGCATATCGCCGAGAAGTATATGTCGCTCGCACGCGACGCTCTCGCCTCCGGCGACATGATCGCGGCAGAGAGCTTTTTACAGCATGCCGAGCACTACAACCGCATCATCATGGCCGCGCAGGCGCAGCTCGGTCCGCAGCATGGCAACCATACCGGCGAAGGAGGAAATGGCGGATTCCGGCCACGTTGGAACGCCGATGCCTCCTATGAGGATGGCGCCGACATAGAAGGAGGGCCTGGGATGGGCGGTGTGCAGGACATGCGGGGTGGTGGCGGGCCTGATCATTATGGGCGCCGCGGCCCAAACGGCAGTGAGGCAGGAGGAAGGGACGCCAACGGCTCCGATCCGGTCGATGCCGCGCAGCCCGCCCAGCCCGACGAGAGTGCGTCGGACCCGGTGGGGTAGGTCTTTAGGTTGCCAGCGACTTTGGCCGCTGGATCCCGCGCCCCAGGGGCGTCGGTGATTGACGCTTCGCATTTTCGTTGGTTAATCCCCGGGCTATATCTCCGTTAAGGGGGTCGGCTTGCATTGGCTGCCCTTTCGGCCGGCTGCGCATGCTCGTCCGCCCCGCTCGCCAGTTAAGCATTCCTGAACAGGAAAGCGTCCCATGGACTTTGAGAAATTCTCTGACCGGTTAAAGGGCTTCGTGCAGTCGGCGCAAACCCTCGCCATCCGCGAGGGTAACCCGCAAGTAACGCCGGAGCATCTGCTGAAAGTGCTGCTCGACGATTCGGAAGGCTTGGCGGCGGGGCTCATCACCAAGGCCGGCGGCAGACCAAAGGAAGCGCTTGGGCGTACTGAGGCCGCGCTGGCCAAGTTGCCCAAGGTTTCGGGCGGCGGCGCGCAGGTGCATATGGCGCCGGCACTGGGGCGCTTGCTCGACCAGGCCGAGCAGATTGCGACTAAGGCGGGGGACAGCTTCGTCACCGTGGAGCGGGTGCTGCAGGCGCTTTCCATGACCAAGGAGGCAGAGTCCTCGCGCATCCTCGCCGATGCGGGCGTCACCCCCACCTCGCTCAATGCCGCCATCAACGATCTGCGCAAGGGCCGCACCGCGGATTCAGCTAGCGCCGAGCAGGCCTATGATGCGCTGAAGCGCTACACCCGGGATTTTACGGAAGCCGCCGCCCGGGGGGAGCTAGATCCAGTGATCGGGCGCGACGAGGAGATCAGGCGCACCATCCAGGTTCTGTCGCGCCGCACTAAGAACAATCCCGTGCTGATCGGCGAGCCCGGCGTCGGCAAAACCGCCATCGTCGAGGGTCTCGCCCACCGCATCGTCAAGGGCGATGTGCCAGAGAGCCTGAACGACAAGCGCGTCTTGTCGCTCGATCTCGGTGCGCTGATCGCCGGCGCCAAATATCGCGGCGAGTTCGAGGAGCGCTTGAAGGCCGTGCTATCCGAGATCCAGGCCGCGCAAGGGGACATCATCCTCTTCATCGACGAGATGCATACACTGGTCGGTGCTGGCAAAGCTAACGGCGCCATGGACGCCTCGAATCTGCTCAAGCCCGCGCTCGCCCGTGGCGAGCTTCACTGCGTCGGCGCCACCACGCTCGACGAATATCGCAAGCATGTGGAGAAGGATGCGGCGCTCGCTCGGCGCTTCCAGCCGATCTTCGTCTCCGAGCCGACAGTGGAGGACACTGTCTCCATCCTTCGCGGGCTAAAAGAGAAATACGAGCTGCATCACGGCGTGCGCATCGCCGATGCGGCGCTCGTGTCGGCGGCGGTCCTTTCCAACCGCTACATCACCGACCGCTTCCTCCCCGACAAAGCCATTGACCTCGTGGACGAGGCGGCCTCGCGCTTGCGCATGCAGATCGACTCAAAGCCCGAAGCGCTCGATGAGCTCGACCGGCGCATCATCCAGCTCAAAATCGAGCGCGAGGCGCTTAAGAAGGAATCGGACTCAGCCTCCAAAGACCGGCTTGCCAAGCTCGAAAAGGAGCTCGCAAATCTCGAGGAGGAGGCGGGCGTGCTCACCCGCCGCTGGCAGGAAGAGAAGGAAAAGCTCGCCGGCGCCCAGAAGCTGAAAGAGCAGCTCGATGCCTCCCGCGTCGAGCTCGAGCAGGCGCAGCGCCGTGGTGATCTCGCCCGTGCCGGCGAGCTCGCCTACGGCGTGATCCCGGACCTCGAAGGCGAGCTCAAAAAACTCGAGGAGACCGAGGACAGAGGCGGCGCCATGGCGCAGGAGGTGGTCACCGCCGATCTCATCGCCCAGGTCGTCTCCCGCTGGACCGGCATTCCGGTGGATAAGATGCTGGAAGGGGAGCGCGACAAGCTGCTTCGCATGGAGGAGGCGATCATCAAGCGCGTGGTAGGTCAGTCCGAGGCGGTCACCGCGGTGTCGACCGCCGTGCGCCGGGCCCGTGCCGGCCTGCAAGACCCCAACCGCCCGATTGGCTCCTTTATGTTCTTGGGGCCGACCGGCGTCGGCAAGACGGAACTCGCGCGTGCGCTCGCCGAATTCCTGTTCGATGACGAGCATGCCATGATCCGCATCGACATGTCGGAATATATGGAGAAGCACTCCGTGGCACGGCTGATCGGCGCGCCGCCCGGCTATGTCGGCTATGAAGAGGGTGGCGCGCTCACCGAGGCCGTGCGCCGGCGCCCCTATCAAGTCATCCTGTTCGACGAGATCGAGAAGGCGCACCCGGACGTGTTCAACGTCCTGCTCCAGGTGCTCGACGACGGCAGACTCACCGACGGCCAGGGCCGCACCGTCGACTTCCGCAACACGCTCATCATCATGACCTCAAATCTCGGCTCCGAATATCTCGTGAGCCAGCCGGAGGGTGAGGATTCGGAGGCCGCGCGCGAGCAGGTGATGGCCCTGGTGCGCGCCCATTTCCGACCGGAGTTCCTGAACCGCGTGGACGAGATCATCCTGTTCCACCGGCTGAAGCGCGAACAGATGGCGAAGATCGTGGACATCCAGATCAAGCGCCTGCAGAAGCTGCTCGCCGACCGCAAGCTCACCATTGATCTCGACGACAAGGCGAAGGACTGGCTGGGCCAGAAGGGCTACGACCCAGCTTACGGAGCGCGACCCTTGAAGCGCGTCATCCAGAAATACGTGCAAGACCCGCTCGCCGAGTTGATCCTGCAAAGTAAGGTGCATGAGGGCGACAGGGTGAAAATCACCACCGACAAGAACGGCCTCGTGATGAACGGCCAGGCCGTGAAGCAGGCGGCTTAAGCGCGCGCAACCTAACCGGAAGCTTTACTTTTCCTCGCCCAACGGCGCTTGTTCGGCGCTGTGCGCTTCACTTACTGATTTCAAGACCCGCCCGGACTTCGCACTCACGGTTAGTAACGCGGTGGGATTCATCGAAGTCGAGGCTCCCGGCAATGTGCAAATCCCCGTCGCTTCGAAGATCCACATGACAAGGCTCAATGGGACAAGCTGAAGTCGCTGCTGAACCTCATCTACACCGGCGGAAACGCCTTCAGCCTGTGGCGCAACGGCAAGCTCGAAGGCTCCGTTGTGCATCTCGAAGGTGACATTGAGTCATCAGGCGCTTTGCTATTGGCACCATCTTCCCTATTGGGCGTCGCTATTGACTTCTTGAACTGGCAACTTATCCCGCCGAAAACCGCAAAGCGCCCGCACAGATCAGCGCGCGGCTGCGCCTTTTGCTCCGCGAGGAAGTCTTAGAACAAATGGAATCGGGAGGCACCGCCCTGACGAGGAACTTGCCAAGGACGGCCCGGTACCGTTCGAGTACCCGCGCAACGCACGCGATAAGCGGGAAGGAGCGGAAGCGATGCCGCGCCCTCGCTTCATGGCTTTGCGCTTCTCGAGCGGCGAGGCGATTTCGCGAGCGCGCACGCTGGACGCCACAAAAAGAAGGAGAGGAAGATAGAGCGAGGAGAAAGGAAGGGAAGGAGAAGTTGAGTTCATGACGCTACTGCGAGGCTTGGGCGACGCGGCTCGTAACCGGATCAAGCTGCCGGAGTTCGTCGATGCGGTTCCGCTCTTTCTCGAACTCGGCGAGCTGGCGGCCGGTGAGTTGGAGGCCGCGGGGCACTTGGATGGTCATCGGGTTGACGAACTTGCTGTTGACCAGAATCTCGTAGTGGCAATGGGGCCCGGTGGAGAAGCCGGTCGAGCCGACATAGCCGATCACCTGGCCCTGCTTCACCGTGA
>DASPOV010000090.1:0-2719 GCA_035625815.1 Methyloceanibacter sp. | reverse complement strand
CCGGGCCGATCTCCTCGCCTTCGCCAAGCCCTTCATCGGAAACCCGGATCTCGTGACCCGGCTCCACCTCGACGCGCCGCTGAGCCCTCTATGGCGGCGCCGAGCAGGGCTACGCCGACGATTCTGCTTTGCGCGCGGTCGCGCCGGCTGGGGTTGATGGTGGAGTTGCAACCATCCTTTGTCATCGCCTGGCTTAGCCGGGCGATCAGTCCCATTGGCTCGTCAACGGGGCGAGAGGTTACGGCCGGATGCCCAGATCAAGTCCGGGAATGACGAAGAAGGGAAAGAAACGCAAGCCCCACGCACGCCGCGCTTGTCGTGCGGCACCCCTCCCCGTCGAGGGAAAGACAATTAGTTATCGAGAAAGCTCCGCAGCTTTCGGCTTCGGCTCGGGTGTTTCAGCTTGCGCAGTGCCTTGGCTTCGATCTGGCGGATGCGCTCGCGGGTGACTGAGAACTGCTGGCCGACCTCTTCCAGCGTGTGGTCGGTGTTCATGCCGATGCCAAACCGCATGCGCAGCACGCGTTCCTCGCGCGGCGTCAGTGACGCGAGCACCCGCGTGGTGGTCTCGCGCAAATTGCATTGAATGGCGGCGTCGATGGGCAGCACCGCGTTCTTGTCCTCGATGAAATCGCCCAGATAGGAATCCTCCTCATCGCCGATCGGGGTCTCGAGGGAGATCGGCTCCTTGGCGATCTTCAAGACCTTCCGGACCTTTTCGAGCGGCATGGCGAGCTTCTCAGAAAGCTCCTCCGGCGTCGGCTCGCGGCCGATCTCGTGCAGCATCTGGCGCGACGTGCGGACGATCTTGTTGATGGTTTCGATCATATGCACGGGGATGCGGATGGTTCTTGCTTGATCAGCAATGCTGCGGGTGATGGCCTGCCTAATCCACCAGGTGGCGTAGGTGGAGAATTTGTAGCCTCGGCGGTACTCGAATTTGTCCACCGCCTTCATCAGGCCGATATTGCCTTCCTGAATCAAATCAAGGAACTGGAGCCCACGGTTGGTGTATTTCTTGGCGATGGAAATGACGAGGCGCAAATTCGCCTCCACCATCTCCTTCTTGGCCTGGCGCGCCTCTCGCTCGCCCTTCTGCACGACGTGCACGATGCGGCGGAACTCTGAGATCTGGAGCCCGGTCTCGGCGGCGAGGTTGTGAATCTCGGTGCGGATGTCCTTGATGAGCCCGCGCTCGTCGCGCACGAAATCGGCCCAGCCCTTCTTCTTCAGGCGGCCGACGCGGCGGAGCCAGTTGGGGTCGAGCTCGTTCGTCTGATATTCGTCTAGGAAGTCCTCGCGCTTGACGCCATAACTTTCGGCGAGGCGCAAGAGGCGCCCCTCATAGCCGAGCAGCTTCTTGTTGATGTCGTAAAGGGTCTCGACCAGGCTTTCGATGCGGTTGGCATTGAGCGACAGCGACTTGATCTCGGCGACAATCTCGTCCTTCAAGACCTTGTAGCGCTTCTCCTGGCCTGAGGAGAGGGTGTCATTGCGGAGCGCGCGCTCGACTTCTTGGTCTTGCAGCTTGCGGAGCTTTTTGTAGTTGGTGGCGACGAGGTCGAAGGTCTCGAGCACCTTGGGCTTGAGCTCGGCCTCCATGGCGGCCAGCGAAAGCGAATTCTCGAGATCGTCCTCATCGTCCTCGAATTCCTCGGGACGCGAGGGCTCTTCATCCTCGTCACTCCGCGCAGGCGCTGGCGCGGCGTGCGCATGCTGCCCATTGACGCCATGGGCCTGGCCGTCGCCATTGACGCCCTCGGGCAGCGGTTGCGACGGAGCGGGCTTCGCGTCAGGGCCCTGATAGGTGGCTTCGAGATCGATGATGTCGCGTAGCAGAATCTTGCCCTCGTTCAGCTCATCACGCCAGATGATGATGGCCTGGAAGGTGAGCGGGCTTTCGCACAGCCCGGCGATCATGGCCTCGCGGCCGGCCTCGATGCGCTTGGCGATGGCGATCTCCCCCTCGCGGGAAAGGAGCTCGACGGAGCCCATTTCGCGTAAGTACATGCGCACCGGATCGTCGGTGCGTTCGGCGGGCTCGGCCTTGGTCTCAGCCTTGGCGATGGGTGTGACCGTGGCGATCGGGCGCGGCGCCTCAGCGTTGTTGGCGCCCTCCTCCGAGGGCTCCTCAGCCTCATCGGTGTCGATGACGTTGATGCCCATGTCGGAGAGCATGGACATGGTGTCCTCGATCTGCTCGGAAGAGACTTCCTCGGAAGGGAGCACGTCGTTCAGCTCGTCATAGGTGACGAAACCGCGGGCCTTCGCCGTCTTGATCAGCTTCTTGACCGCTGCATCCGACATGTCGAGCACGGGACCGTCTGGAGCCTCCCCTTGCGGCTGCTCCTGATCCTCCGCTTCAGCTGTCTTGGTTGCCATTCATCTACTCCGAAGCGCTTCCCGCTTAAGGGATGAGCGTGGGGAGGTGCGGGCCAGTTCTCTGTTAAGGCCGGCGCCCTTTCGCGAAACACTTCTACCGATTAGCAGTGATCACCGTTAATCGACGATTAAACATGACTGCCCCTAGCTCGCCGCCCAGTGTCGCTAAGACTGCCTGCTCAAGCCTTGGCCGATTTCGTTCTCCCCAATCAAGCTCGCCCATTCCGGGGTAGAAGGATTGGAACTCAACGTTCCGGACCGAATGTTTTGCGCAGGCGATGAGCCCACTTCCAATGCCCGAGGCGAGAATGCCCGTCGAGCGAACGCCACGCCGGCC
>DASPOV010000089.1:0-3178 GCA_035625815.1 Methyloceanibacter sp. | reverse complement strand
CACGAGCCCGCCTTCCGGCGCTACCTCGCGCATGAACAGGAGCAGCGCGCCCTTGATGAGCTTGATCACGTCGCGCCAGAAATAGATTGAGTATGGCGAGGAGCGTGCCAAGACGCACCATGAGGTCGGTGAACTGGCCCTGGTCGGGCCAGCCGTTGAGGGCCGGGATGAGAATGAGATGAGCGGAGGATGAAAATGGGTTGGAATTCGGTGATCCTCTACACCAGGGCAATCATGATGATCCGTTTTCTCCACACTGGGTCCCTCAACCCCCTCGATACCCGCTTGTTCGGCGCGCGAGCTGGTTCTATACCGAGGCGCAATTCCGCGCGATCCTTTTTGCCGTGCTAAGGCCGCCGATCGGGTCTATGGCGACGCTCTTGCATTATCCGCTCTGTCCCTTTTCTCGCTCGATTCGCCTTGCACTGGCGGAGTGCGGCGTCGAAGTGACGCTCACCGAGGAGCGGCCCTGGGAATGGCGCCCGGGCTTCCTCGAGCTGAACCCTGCGGGCTCGTTGCCAGTGCTGATTACCAAGGCCGACTGCCCTATTTCCGGCTCATACGCGATTTCTGAATATCTCGACGAGACAACAAGCGGCGACGACGAGACTCGTGGATTCAGGCTTTTCCCCGGCGAGGCTTTGGCCCGCGCCGAGACGCGCCGGCTTGTCGACTGGTTCCACCGCAAGTTCCATGAGGAGGTGACCGCCTATCTCGTGGACGAGAAGGTGTACCGACGCTACGGCCGGAACGGCGGCTCGCCCAATATAGAGGTGATCAGGGCGGGCCATGAGAACTTGCGCTATCATCTCGCCTATCTCAGCCATCTCGCTGATACGCGGCCGTGGCTCGCTGGCGAGGCGCCGAGCTTCGCCGATCTTGCCGCGGCAGCGCATCTCTCGGCGCTCGACTATCTCGGCGAAGTGTTCTGGGAGGACTACGAGCCGGTCAAAAGCTGGTATGCGCTCCTGAAGTCGAGGCCATCATTCAGGCCCCTACTTGCTGACCGGGTCGCGGGCTTTATCCCCTCGGGAACCTATTCCGACCTCGATTTCTGAAAGGCGTGTGACTCTCGAGTACAAGTGTCATGATACTCACGCTGAAAGAACGCATAGCGCACGAAGCCAACGCCTTGGGCTTCGATGCTGTGCGCTTTGCCAGCGCTGATCCTCCGCCAGGCGTGGGCGCCGGCCTCGACGCCTTTCTTGCCCATGGACTCCACGGCGACATGACATGGCTTGCCGCCGATCCTGAGCGCCGCAAATCCCCCTGCGCGATTTGGCCGGATGTCAAAAGCATCATCATGCTGGGCCTAAGCTACGGGCCAGAGCGAGACCCGCTCGAGGTACTCGGGGAGCGCTCCCGCGGCGCCATCTCTGTCTATGCGCAAGGCGCCGATTATCACGACGTCATCAAGTCGAAGCTCAAGACGCTCGCCTCGCGGGTGCAGGCTTTCGCGCAGGGAGATGTGAAGGTCTTCGTCGATACCGCGCCGGTGATGGAGAAGCCGATCGCGGCAAATGCAGGCCTTGGCTGGCAAGGCAAGCACACCAATCTCGTCTCCCGCGACTTCGGCTCCTGGCTCTTCCTCGGCTCGATCTTCACCACCGCCGAGATCGCCCCCGATCCGCCTGAGAAGAATCATTGCGGCGCCTGCCGTCGCTGCCTCGACGTGTGTCCGACACATGCTTTCGTCGCGCCCTATCAGCTCGATGCGCGGGCGTGCATCTCCTATCTCACTATTGAGCATAAGGGACATATCGCGCCAGAGTTTCGCGAAGCCATGGGCAACCGCATCTTCGGTTGCGACGACTGTCTCGCCGTGTGCCCCTGGAACAAGTTCGCGACAGTCGCGCGCGACGCAAAGCTGAGCGTCAGGGCGGAGAGCGACAATCCGCCTCTCGCCGAGCTGTTGTCGCTCGACGAAGCCGCCTTCCGCGCGCGCTTCCGCGGCACGCCCATCAAACGCACGCGTCGCGACCGATTCTTGCGCAACGTGCTGATCGCCGCCGGCAACTCTGGCGATGAGACGTTGGTGCCGCAGGTCCAGCAGCGTCTTGGTGACGCCTCATCGCTCGTCCGCGCCATGGCGGTTTGGGCGCTGTCCCGGCTTGCTCCGGAGCGGGCTTCGAGCTTGCGCGCATCATATGCGGGGACCGAAATCGATCCTGCCGTGGCCGGTGAATGGGCGAGGATTGGAGCGTGAGCCGGCTCTTCTGTTTCGGTCTCGGCTATTCGGCCGAAACGCTGGCACGGCGCCTTGCCACCAAGGGCTGGAGCATCGCCGGCACTGCGCGCGACCTTGGCAATATCGACAGACTTCGCGGGCAGAGATACGAGGTTTGCCGCTTCGCTGGAGAGCCCGGCAATGCGGAGCTTGCGGTAGCACTTGCCGGTACCACGCATCTCCTCCTGTCGATCCCGCCGGGCACCGACGGCGATCCGGTGCTGCGTCATTATCGTGATCCGGTGGCCAGCCTCTCGAAGCTTAACTGGATCGGCTATCTCTCCACCATCGGCGTCTATGGCAACAATGCGGGCGCCGCCGTCGATGAGACCATCGTGCCGCGTCCCAACAACCAGCGAACGAAGGCCCGCGTGGTCGCCGAAAGCGACTGGCTCGCCTTCGGCGGGGAGATCAGGCGGCCGACCCAAATTTTTCGCCTTGCCGGCATCTATGGGCCAGGCCGCAGCGCGCTCGATAAGCTCAAGGCCGGGACGGCGCGGCGCATCATCAAACCTGGGCAGGTGTTCAACCGCATCCATGTGGAGGACATCGCGAGCGTGCTCGAAGCCTCCATCACGCGGCCGCGGGCCGGCGCGATCTACAACGTCGCCGACGACGAGCCCGCGCCGCCAGAAGAGGTCATCGACTATGGCGCGGAACTGTTGGGGATGGAGCCCCCGCCAGAGGTGGCGTTCGGGGAGGCCGAGCTTTCGCCCATGGCTCGCAGTTTCTATGGCGACAGCCGGCGCATCTCCAACGCTCTGATCAAGTCCGAGCTTGGGGTACGCCTCGCCTATCCGACCTACCGCGATGGATTGAAGGCGCTTGTGCCGCTGCGTTCTTGGTGAGCGCTGGCGGCCAGCGCGGCGATGGTGGTAATCAAGCGCTGCAGATCTTGAGGCTCGGACAGGCGATGATCGCCGTCCTTGATCAGGGTGAACTCGACGTCGG
>DASPOV010000088.1:0-2702 GCA_035625815.1 Methyloceanibacter sp. | reverse complement strand
ATCCGGCCGTGCTCGCTGCACGGGCCAGAACACTAGGACTCACTGCCAAGATCGAGCCTGTCGACGCCCCCGCCGCGGCGCCATCTCTCTTTGCCAAGGTGTTGCCGGTGCTGCCGGTCCCCATCGGCGGCAATGTCGTTGCCGGCCATCCCAACTCTGCCGCGGCGGGAGCGGTGCGGCAGTCGATCGAGCAGGCCGTCGCGCTCGTCCGTGGCGGCGAGGCGAGTGCAGTCGTTACCAACCCGATTAGCAAGGCGCTCCTCACGCACGCGGGGTTCGCCTTTCCCGGCCACACAGAGTTTCTCGCGGCCCTAGCCGGCCGAGCATCCTCCGACGCAGTGATGATGCTCGTCGGTGGCGATCTGAAGGTCGTGCCGGTCACCATCCATATGCCGCTTAAAGAGGTGATGGGTGCGCTCACCGAAACGCGCATCGTTAAGACCCTGCTCACGACGGCTCACGATCTTGGGCGCTATTTCGGTTTGGCGCGGTCCCGCATCGCTGTCACCGGCCTCAACCCCCACGCGGGCGAAGATGGCACCATGGGCCGCGAGGAGATCGATGTGATTCTGCCTGCGATCGAGGCAGCGCGTCGCCAGGGGCTCGATGTGACTGGACCGCACTCCGCCGACACTCTGTTCCGCGCCGAGGCGCGGAAGACCTATGACGTGGCGGTGGCGATGTATCACGATCAGGCGCTCATCCCAGTCAAGACGCTCGCCTTCGACACTAGCGTCAACGTCACCCTCGGGCTCCCCTTCGTGCGCACGTCGCCGGACCACGGCACAGCCTTTGCGCTCGCCGGCACCGGCAAGGCAAGTCCCCGCAGTCTTATCGAGGCACTGCGTCTGGCCGACACCATGCTGCACCACCCCGAGGCCGAGCCTTGAGCGCACCCGACGGGCTACCGCCGCTCCGCGACGTCATCCGCGCTTCTGGGCTCACCGCGCGCCGTAGTCTCGGTCAAAACTTCCTGCTCGATTTCAATCTCACCCGACGCCTCGCCCGCGCGGCCGGACCGCTTGAGGGAGTAACCATCGTCGAGGTTGGACCAGGACCGGGAGGCCTCACCCGCGCGCTCCTCTTGGAGGGTGCCTCCCACGTCGTCGTCATCGAAAAGGATGAGCGCTGTCTGTCGGCACTTGGCGAGATCGCCGAAGCGTATCGGGACCGGATCGAGATTGTCGCCGCAGACGCACGGAAGGTCGACTATGGTGCCCTTAATCTGCAACCGCCTGCGCGCATCGTCGCCAACTTACCTTATGGCGTTGCAACCCCCCTCCTCATTGGCTGGCTCAAGACTGATCCTTGGCCCCCTTGGTTTGATCGCCTGGTGCTCATGTTTCAGCGCGAGGTCGCGCTCCGCATCGTGGCGAAGCCCGGCAGCGGCGATTTCGGACGGCTCGCGGTGCTCAGCCAATCGCGCACCGATCCTCGCATTCTGCTCACCCTCCCGGCCGCAGCCTTCACGCCGCGCCCAAAGGTCAAATCCTGCCTGGTCGAGCTTGTCCCGAAGGAGGTTTCGCACCCGCTATATGATGTTGCCACCCTGGAGCGCGTGACAGCAGCCGCATTCGGGCAGAGGCGCAAGATGCTCCGCTCTTCCTTGCAGCAGATAACGCCCGACGCGGAAGCGCTGCTGCAAGAGCTTGGCATCGACCCGATGGCGCGGGCCGAGGAGCTTGAGATCGCCGACTTCTGCCGCATCGCCCAGGTGCTTCGCCGGTAAGCAACCGCTAGAGCTCGGCGAGCAGATTCTGCACGAAGTCCTCCAGCCCGGTCAACCGCGAGCAGCGCAACCGTTCAGCCGCCAGGATGGCGCGGATTGCCGCCAGCGCTTGGTCGAGCTCGTTGTTGATCACCACATAGTCATAGTCGTGCCAGTGCCGGATTTCATTGCTTGCCCCCCGCATGCGGGCCTTCACGACCTCCGGCGAGTCCTGGGCGCGCTCATTGAGGCGCCGCTCCAATGCCTTCCCCGACGGGGGCAGAATGAACACCGTGACCACGTCGTTCGGCGCTTCGTCGCGCAGACTTTTGGCGCCCTGCCAATCGACGTCGAACAGCACGTCCCGGCCGCTCACCAGAGCGTGTTCAACCGGCTTGCGGCGCGTCCCATAAAGATTGTCGAAAACCAGGGCGCACTCGAGAAACTCTCCGGTATCCCGCATGCCGTCAAAGGTCTTACGGTCCACAAAGTGATAATCCCTGCCCTCCACTTCACCCTTGCGGCGCTTGCGCGTCGTATAGGAGATCGACATCTCCACGCCCGGCTCGGCCTCGAGCAATCGGCGGGCGAGCGTCGTCTTCCCTGCGCCGGATGGCGAGGACAGCACTAGCATGAGACCTCTACGGGAGGGCTCCATCGACCGCCTCACTCGATGTTTTGAACCTGCTCACGCAACTGATCGATGACCGTCTTGAGCTCAAGTCCAGCACGGCTGATCTCGATGTCGGACGCCTTCGAGCAGAGGGTGTTGGCCTCGCGATTGAACTCTTGCGTCAGGAACTCGAGCCTGCGGCCTACCGGCTGATCTTGTGCGAGCAGGTCGTTCGCCGCCGCCACATGCGCGCTAAGGCGGTCGAGCTCTTCCTGGATGTCGGCCTTGGCGGCGAGAAGCAGTGCCTCCTGGTGAAGCCGCTCAGGATCGAGGCCAGCGCCGGTCTCGGTGAGGCGCGCCGTCTGCTCGGTCAGGCGGTGC
>DASPOV010000087.1:0-2279 GCA_035625815.1 Methyloceanibacter sp. | reverse complement strand
AAGCCCGGCGCAATGCTAGGGCTGCAACAGCGGCGCGAGCTTCACAGCGAAGTCGAGCAGGGCCTCGTCGCCACCTTCCCAACCGATAAAGGAGAGACCGACCGGGCAGCCAGCGGCCTTGCCCGCCGGGATGGAAATTTGCGGCAAGCCAGCGTGGCCCGCCAAGCAGGTGCAGCCTAGAGTCGTCGCCCTGAACTCCACGGTCGAGGCACCGTCGGGAATGTCCCGCTCCGGCGGAAGGGTCGGCGTCGTGGACATCACGATCATCGTGCCTGGCTTCGCCAAGGCCTGTAGGTGCTGCTTGGCTGCAGCCCGAATCTCCCGCCCCATCTTCGCCTCGTCCGGCGTGATGCGGGAGGCGATTTCAAAGCGCTCCCTGATCGCCGGCGACAACCCGTCCGCGTGCGAAAGCGCAAAGGGCATCAGCGTCGATTGGATCTCGAAGCCCTGGTTGAAACGGAATGCGTTGCGCCAGGCGTCAAACTCCTCCCCCGCCACCTCCATGTGCTCAGGCTCGGGCAACTCGCTCCCAATGTCATCGAGCACACTCCAGATCTTCTGATCGATGCTGGCCTCGCCACGCGAGACCACGTCTTGCGCGAAAATCAGGCGCTGAAGCGGCGCATCGACGCGGGAGCCGTCGAGCAGAACGCGACCCACCACGCGGAAAAGCCTCGCGTCGCGGGCGAGGAAACCGACAGTGTCGTAACTCGGCGCCATGGGCGTAGCTCCGGCAATATCGATACGGCCATGGGTGGGGCGCAGCCCATACAGACCGCAGAACGCGGCTGGCACACGCACCGAGCCTCCAGTGTCGCTGCCAAGCGCGAAGTCGCACATCGCTGCGGCCACGGCCGCGGCAGAGCCGCAGGAGGAACCGCCGGTGACATGACGCAGGGCAGGGAAGTTCACCGGCGTGCCATAGTGAACATTGGTGCCGAGCACGCCGTAGAAGAACTCATCGCAGACGGTGATGCCGGTCAGTGTCGCGCCGGCATTGAGCAAGCGCCTGAGCGCGGGTGCGGTCTTCTTCGCTGGCGACGAGGCGGCATACCAATCGGGATTGCCGTTCGAAACTTTGCGGCCCTCAATGGCGAACAGGTCCTTGACCATGAAGGTGCGCTCGGCAAGCGGCCCTTTACCGCTACCCTCGATCGGCTCCTGCAAGGTATGGGGAACGAGGGCGCCCACCCGATCGGCGACCGGAATCGCTGGCATGCGCGTCTCCTTGAGGTTAGGGCCGTTGCGGCAATGATCTTTTTCCCCCCCGACGCCATATAACAGCCCGAATTAGTCGAGCAATGCCGGAATGACATCCGTGGAGCAAACCGCGACCAGGAAGGCACGACTATCAGGAGCGGTCTGGGCGCTTGGATTTCTCTCGGAGATGATCCATGGGCTGCTCCCGGTATTCCTCGTCCTCAATCTCGGCGCGAGTGGCGCCGTTCTTGGGCTGGTCGAGGGTATCGCGGAAGCCACGGCTCAAATCACTCGTGTGCTCTCCGGTTGGCTTTCCGATCAGTTGAGACAACGCAAGACGCTTGCTGTGGCAGGTTATGCTATGGGCGCAGCCACCAAGCCACTCCTCCCGATGGCGAATTTCGGTGGGACTCGTGCTTATCGCCCGATTTGCCGAGCGCATCGGAAAGGGCATTCGCGGCGCGCCGCGTGATGCCCTGGTCGCCGATGTCGCGCCCGCCGACCAAAGAGGGGCGGCCTTCGGTCTCCGTCAGTCGCTCGACACCATCGGTGCGATCCTTGGACCACTGACAGCAATCGGTCTCATGGTTCTGTTCCACGATGACATCCGCACCGTGCTGTGGTTTGCCTTCGTGCCAGCGGTGATCTCGGTTACCGTGCTTGTGTTTAGCGTCAAGGAGCAGGCTCTCCCGCGGCAAAAGGCTGGTGCCCCACTCCGACTTGGGGAAATCGCGCGCCTTGGGCGTCCCTATTGGTTTGTTGTCGCCGCCGGAACAGTGTTTACGTTGGCGCGGTTTAGCGAGGCGTTTCTCGTCATCCGCGCGCAGCAAGGCGGCTTGGCAGTCGCTTGGGCGCCGGCGGTGATCGCCGTGATGAGCCTCGTCTATGCGGTGAGCGCGTATCCTGCCGGGCGCTTGCAGGACAAGGCCGGTGCGCGGCCACTCCTTATCCTTGGGCTCGTCGCCCTGATACTGGCTGATCTCCTGCTCGGTTTCGGACAGGCGCTTGTTGTTCTCTTCCTTGGCATCGGACTATGGGGGCTGCATATGGGCCTCACGCAAGGCGTGCTCTCGGCGCTC
>DASPOV010000086.1:0-29986 GCA_035625815.1 Methyloceanibacter sp. | reverse complement strand
GGCTTGCTGTTTTTGGTGCGTGAGGCCGGCAGTATCCAGGGGGGAGAGGGCGGCAGGGCAGTGCTGACGGAAACTCGCCAATCCCTATATTTTCACTCACATGACGATAACTGACACCAAGCGCGAGGCCGCCGGCAGGCCTGTGGCAAAGGGCGACCACGTCTATCTGATCGACGGCTCGGGCTACATCTTCCGCGCCTATCACGCGCTGCCTCCACTCACGCGCCCCTCAGACGGGCTGCCAGTGGGGGCGGTGCACGGTTTCTGCGCCATGCTGTGGAAGCTGTTGCGCGAGACGGGCGAGCTTTCGCCACCCACGCATTTCGCAGTGATCTTCGACTATTCGGCGAAGTCGTTCCGCAACGAGCTGTTCAAGGGCTATAAGGCGCACCGCCCGGACATCCCCGAGGACCTCGTCCCGCAATTCCCACTGATCCGCGACGCGGTGAAGGCGTTCAGCGTCGCCTGCATCGAGCAGGAAGGCTACGAAGCGGACGACATCATCGCCACCTATGCGGCCGAGGCGCTGGCCGCGGGCGCCGACGTGACCATCGTCTCCTCCGACAAGGATTTGATGCAGCTCGTGCGCCCAGGCGTGCGCATGTACGACACCATGAAGAACAAGGTCATCGGCGAGGCGGAGGTGATGGAGCGCTTCGGCGTGCCGTCGGAGAAAGTCATCGAAGTGCAGGCGCTGATCGGCGACTCCACCGACAATGTGCCGGGGGTGCCGGGCATCGGTGTGAAGACCGCGGCGCTGCTGATAAACGAGTATGGCGATCTCGACACGCTGCTCGCCCGCGCGCCAGAGATCACCCAGCCGAAGCGGCGCGAGAGCTTGATCAATTTCGCCGATCAGGCGCGCCTGTCACGCACCCTCGTGATCCTCGACAGCCACGTGCCGGTCAGGGTGTCGCTAGCAGAGACACTCGTCAGCCAGCCGGACCCCTCGAGGCTAACGAGTTTCATGCGCAAGCTCGAATTCAACACGCTGCTCCGGCGCGTGGCGGAAAGTCTCGGCGCCGAGCTGCTGGAGAGCGGAAAGGGGGCGCCCCCAAGGGCCGCCGCGCGCAAATCGAATTACGATCATCCGCTACGTCGCGGTTTTACAGGTGCCGCGTCTGCGCGAGCGCGGCAGGAGATCGGCGAAGGTTCCCCGGCACAGCTCGCCGCGGAGCGCGCGGTGAAGCTTCGCGCACTACCCTTCGACCGCAGCAAATATGAGACGGTGATTGATTCACAACGCCTCGCCGCTCTCCTCGATGCGGCGCGCAATCGAGGCAATCTCGCCTTCCGCGCCAAAGTGACGTCCTCGGATCCCATGCAAGGGGACCTCGTTGGCGTGGCGCTCGCGCTAGAGCCTGGCCGCGCGGCCTATGTGCCGCTTGCCCGTTGCAGCAGCGAGGACCTCGACCTTGGTGGCGAAGAGGCGGTCGAGCAGATGGGCCTGCGCGATGGGCTCAATCTCTTGAAGCCGCTGCTCGAAGATCCCGCCGTGCTCAAGATCGTGCAGAACGCCAAATTCGACATGGTGGTACTTGCGCGCTACGGCATCATCCTTGAAGGCTTCGACGATCCCTGCCTCATGTCCTATGCGCTCGACGCCGGCCGCGCCGAGCATCTGCCGGAACAGCTTGCCGGCAGCCTGCTCAGCTATACCTGCCTTACCCAAAAAGAGATCGTGGGATCGGGGCGCACCGCTGTCACCTTCGATCGCATCGCGCTCGCGCGCGCCACGGAATTTGCCGGCGAGGAAGTCGATATCGGCCTTCGGCTCTGGCTCGTGCTGAAGCCGCGGCTTGCCGCGGAGCATGTCACAACCGTCTACGAGACCTTGGAGCGTCCGATCGCGCCGGTGCTCGCAGCCATGGAGCGGACTGGCATCAGGGTCGAGCGCGCGGCCCTTGCCGGTCTCTCTGACAGTTTCGCGCAGAGTCTCGCGCGGCTCGAAGACGAGATCAAAGAGCTTGCCGGCGAGGATTTCAACATCGGCTCGCCGAAGCAGCTCGGCGAGATCCTGTTCGATAGGATGAGCCTGCCGGGAGGCAGACGCACTAAGACTGGCGCTTGGAGCACCGACGCAAGCGCACTCGAGGAGCTCGCCGCCGGGGGCCATGAGCTGCCGCGAAAGGTCCTCGACTGGCGCCTGCTCGCCAAGCTCAAAAGTACCTATACCGACGCGCTCCCCACCTACATCCATCCCGAGACGGGCCGCGTGCACACCTCCTACGCGCTTGCCGCCACCACCACAGGCCGTCTTTCGTCGCTTGAGCCAAATTTGCAGAACATCCCGGTCCGTACCGCCGAAGGCCGCGCTATCCGCAAGGCCTTCGTGCCCGACAAGGGCAAGCGCGTGATCTCCGCCGACTACAGCCAGATCGAACTTCGTGTGCTCGCGCACATGGCCGAGACGCCGACGCTGCGCCAGGCCTTCGCCGACGGACTCGACATTCACGCCATGACGGCGAGCGAGATGTTCGGCGTGCCCATCGCGAGCATGGACCCTGCCATCCGCCGGCGCGCCAAGGCCATCAATTTCGGCATCGTTTACGGCATCTCCGCGGTGGGACTCGCTGCCCAACTCGGCATTTCGCGGAACGAGGCCGGCGCTTATATAAAGACCTATTTCGAACGCTTCCCCGGCATCCGCGACTACATGGAGGCGACCAAGGCTGAGGCGCGCCGCCAGGGCTATGTGAGGACCCTATTCGGGCGCAAAGTGCATTACCCCGAGATCAACACCAAGAACCCAAGCTTGCGCGGGAACTTCGAGCGCGCCGCCATCAACGCGCCGATCCAGGGTTCTGCTGCCGACATCATCCGCCGTGCCATGATCCGCATGGTGCCGGCGCTCGCCGCCGCGGGCCTCAATGCCCGCATGCTGCTACAAGTTCATGACGAGCTCGTGTTCGACTCGCCCGAGGAGGAGGTCGACAAGACGATGGAAGTGGCGCAAAGCGTCATGGAGAAGGCGCCCGAGCCGGTGTTGAAGCTGAAGGTGCCGCTGAAGGTGGATGCGCGGGCCGGCGACAATTGGGAGGCCGCGCATTAAGCTTCGCGCGCACCCAGAGTGCGCTATGCTTCCATGAAATTCAAGTGGAGGACAGCGCCATGGTCAAATGCGCGCAATGCGGCAATGACTACGATCGGAGCTTCGAGGTCACCATGGGCGGCCGCACGCTCGTCTTCGATAGCTTCGAATGCGCAATTCAAGCACTCGCCCCTGTCTGCCCGCATTGCGGCAACCGCATCATCGGCCACGGCGTGCAGCATGGCGACACCATTTTTTGCTGCGTGCATTGCGCCAACCACGAAGGCGTCAAGGGCCTCATCGACCGCGATTAATTGCCTATCCCTCCCCGCGCGGGGAGGATGGCGAAGACCTTTGGAAGTCTAAGCCGGGTGGGGTGATTACGCGGAATTTGCAGTCGGCCAGGCTCATACCTCCTTGATGTGATCGGCCAAATCAGGAGCGCTCGCGGCGCGGATCAACTCGATGAAAAGATTGATGTTCACCGTGGGTCCCTCTTCGCGTCCTGGCTCGTTGCACATCGCAGCATAGGTGGATGACACAGGCTCTCGTCATTGCCGGACTTGATCCGCAATCCAGTAGACGCCAAAGTCGAATTCTTCCGGTGCAAATTGTGGTAGAGCCTCACTGGATGCCCGGGTCAAGCCCCGGGTACGACGCGGAAATAAGGGCATTGTTGGAGAACTCGATGATCGCACGCGTAAGACTGTGCCTTCTTGCTCTTAGCTTTGTTTTCATGGCCGCGCCGGCGCTAGCGCTGTCCGCGCCCATGTCGGACCAGGAGCTGATGGACAAGAGCGACCTTGTCGCCGTCCTCCGCGTCGTTTCAGTGAGTTGCACCACCGTCACCAAGGACGAGAAGAGCGGAGAAGAACTACCGACCTATCTCGCCAAGGTGAGGCTACTGGACGTGAAGAAAGGCGACGCCAAGAAAGGGGACGAAGTGCTGGTCACGTGGCGGGCCATCCCCAAGAACATTCTCGGACCGTGGGCCGTCTACTACTATCCGGGCGAAGTGGTGCTCACCCATCTCGTCAAGCGTACCGGCGGCGTGAGCTATGGGTCGACGTGGTGGAACGCCAAGGGCGACGACGTGAAGGTGCCGGAAAGTACGGAGCTTCCCACGACACCCGGCGAGACATTCACCGCCCCGAAAGAGCCGGCGGATCAACATCCTTTGTGATGTTCGAGGTGAGCGCTACTTGGCTAGCGCTGTTGCCCTTGGCGCGGCGACGCCGACCTGATCGAGCCAGTCGTCGAACATCTTTCGGCTCGCCTTTTCGAGTCCGGGACCAAGGCGCTTCGTATCGGCGCGGAGCCGGTGCAGGTCGACACCGGCAGTGGTTAGCTCGAGCGTATGCCCAATCAGCCAGCGCTCGAGCCCCTTCATGTGCTGCTCCACGTGGAATTGCAGCGCGAGCAGCTTCCCGTCGCCATAGCTGAAGGCCTGGTGCGGCGTGACCGCGGTCTCGGCGAGCCACGTTGCGCCGCGCGGTAAGTCAAAAGTATCGCCGTGCCAATGCAACACCCTGAACTTGTTCTCGGCGAGCGCAGCAAGGGGCGATCTGCGGCCGTCAGGCGTCAGCCCGAGCAGCCCCCAGCCGATTTCCTTCTCGCGGTTCGGATAGACACGGGCCCCGAGCACAGCGGCGAGCGCCTGCGAGCCGAGGCAGATACCGAGGATCGGCTTACCGCGCGCGACCGCCTTCTCGATCACCGCGAACTCATCTTTGAGAAACGGATAGCGGTCGACCTCGTAGACCCCGATCGGAGCGCCAAGCACGACGAGGATATCAGCGTCCTTGGCTGGCGACAGATCGTCGACGCCCGCTTGCAGATAGCGGAGCGGGATGCCGCGCCCAGTGAGAGCGTCCTCCAGGGTTCCAGCATCTTCGAAGGAAACATGACTGATGGCGATGGCGTGTTTCATGAACGTGCTCATATCACATTTGCCACACCCCCGCGGCGCGGATCGCCCGCGCCCTCAACTCCGCCATCAGCGAAGCGGCGCGCGGCGTGCACCCCGCCAAAAAACAAGTTTGGCGCGGGCCACGCTTGCGCCGTGTCCTCAAGCGCAAGAAAGACGCTCTCAGCTAACTCCGGCAGACCTGGCTCGAAGCTGACCGTACCGCCTTTCTCCACATGCAGCCGCGGCGCTCCCACCGCGGCTTCGAGGCTCATACCATGGTCGAGCAGGTTGACGGCGACTTGGAGAATTGCGGTGCGGATGCGGTTCGAACCTCCGGTGCCGAGCGCCGTCACCGTGCCATCAGGTTGCACGATGATGGTCGGCGCCATCATGGAGGAAAACCGCACCCCCTCCTGCCATTTCCCCAAGCCTTCCGACGCGAGATCCTCCTCGCCCAGCATATTGTTTAACATGAAGCCGAATTTACCGACGATGGAGCCGTTGCCCTCGCCGTTGGAGAGGCTCGCCGCCGCCGCGTTACCGTCGCGGTCGATGACGCTGATATGGGTCGTGCCGCGATAGGCGGCGGGATGGCGCGCCGCCTCGCGCATGCTTTTGGCCAGCTGTCCGCCCGCAAGCTGTGCCGCCAGCCCCTCGCCGTGAGAGGCGCGCGCCTCGTTGGTCGCCTCCATCACCTCTCTCAGCGCGAACGCATCGAGTGTGCGGCCTTCATCGAGGAACGCCTGCACATAGCCGAGGCCGAAAGCGATGAGCGCGCCGCTCGCCGCCGGGGGCGGGTTGAGCGCAACGATCGCGCCGTGATGACCCCAGAGGATGGGCTTCCGCCGCGCCACGCGATAGCTGGCAAGATCGTCATGGGTGAGATACCCGCCGCCCTCGCGCTGCTGCGCTACGATGGCGACTCCGACATCGCCGTCGAGGAACAGCCGCGCGCCATCCTCGGCGAGCCATTCGATGGTCTCGGCAAGGTCGCGCGTGCAGAAGATCTCCCCGGCCTTGAGCAGCGTCCGGTCTGGCGCGAAGATCTTTGCCACCCCGGGCGTCGCGGTGAGGATCGGTGCGATGATGGTGAGGAGATAGGCTTGGAATGCGCTTACGGCGAATCCCACGCGCGCGGCACGGATAGCAGGCTCGACCAGGCGCCGCATGGGGAGGCGGCAAAGCTCTTCATGCACGGCGAAGATGCCGGGCACCATGCCGGGCGTGGCGCTCGAGCCCACACCGATATGGAACTCCTGCTTGGCCGCCCCAAAATCGGCGTGGATGGGAAAGAAGTCGATCTCGCGTGCTGGGCGCCGCTTACGCGGGGTCTCGACGAAGAAATCGAACAGAGCGACGGCTTGGCTGTCAGCGTGCCGTGCCATAAGGAAGCCGCCGCCGCCGGGCGAAGCGAACACGGCTTCGGCAACGAAGGTCATGAACAGGCCGGCGACGCAGGCGTCGAAGGCGTTGCCGCCGTCCTGCAAGATTTCCGCAGCGGCGTTGGCGGTCAGCTCATGGCCCGCGGCAACGACGCTCTCTCCGCTTCTCATTGGCTTTGGCGCAGACGGCCGGGACGAGCCCGGCCTTGGCGAAGCCTATTGGGCTAACCCAGCCGCTGCTCCAGCGCGGCGAGCTCGTCCTTCAGCCCCTTAGGCAGCTTCGTGCCGAAGGTCTCGAAATGCTCGTGGATCATCGGCAGCTCAGCCTTCCAGCCTTCGGCGTCAACCTTGAGCAGCTCTTTCAAATGCTCGGCGGCGAGGTTGAGCCCATGGGTGTCGAGCGCGCCCTCCGCCGGCACCTTGCCGATCGGCGTCTCCACGGCCGCGGCTGTCCCGTCGCAGCGCTCGAAGATCCATTTCAGCACGCGGCTGTTCTCGGCATACCCTGGCCACAGGAACTTGCCCTCGGGGCTCTTCCTGAACCAGTTGACGTAGAAGATCTTTGGCATCTTGGCGCCGCCCTTCTCGCCCATCTTCAGCCAGTGGGCGAAATAGTCGCCCATGTGGTAGCCGCAAAAGGGCAGCATGGCCATGGGATCACGGCGGAGATCACCGATCTTGCCGGCGGCGGCGGCTGTCTTCTCCGAAGCCATGATCGAGCCCAGGAACGTCCCCTGCCGCCAGCTCGTTGCCTCGGTGACGAGGGGCACCACGGTGGCGCGGCGTCCGCCGAACAGGATGGCGTCGATCGGCACGCCCTTCGGGTCCTCCCATTCCGGCGCAATCACCGGACACTGGGCAGCGGGAGCGGTGAAGCGCGCATTGGGATGTGCTGCCGGACGTCCGGCAGATGGCGTCCACCGCCGGCGCATCCAATCGATGGCATGGGCGGGCGGCGCGTCGGTCATCTGCTCCCACCACACATCCTCATCCTCGGTGAGCGCCACATTGGTGAAGATGCAGTTGGCATCGAGCGCCTTCATGGCATTGAGGTTGCTTGCTTCCGACGTGCCAGGCGCCACGCCGAAGAAGCCAGTCTCGGGATTAATGGCATAGAGCCTGTTGTCCTCCCCGAACTTCATCCAGCAGATGTCGTCGCCGATGGTCTCGGCCTTCCAGCCGGGGATAGTCGGGTTGAGCATGGCAAGGTTGGTCTTGCCGCAGGCCGATGGGAAGGCCGCCGCCATGTATTTCACCTTTCCCTTTGGGTTGGTGAGCTTCAAGATCAGCATGTGCTCGGCCATCCAACCCTCGTCGCGGGCCATCACGCTAGCGATGCGCAGCGCGTGGCACTTCTTGCCCAACAGCGCGTTGCCACCATAGCCGGAGCCATAGGACCAGATCTCCCGCGTCTCGGGGAAATGTGAGATGTATTTGGTGGTATTGCAGGGCCACGGCACGTCGGCCTTGGACGGCGTCGGCAGCGGATAGCCGACGGTATGCATGCCGCGCACGAAATCCTCGCCGTTCCCCAGAACCTCCAGCACCTTGTCGCCGACCCGGGTCATGATGTTCATGTTGGCGACGGCATAGGCGCTGTCGGTCACCATAACGCCGATGCCGGCGATGGGAGAGCCCACCGGTCCCATGGAATAAGGCACCACATACATCGTGCGGCCAACCATGGCGCCGTCATAGAGCTTGCACAGCGTCGCCTTCATCTCGGCCGGATCCGCCCAGTTGTTGGTCGGGCCCGCGTCGTCCTTCGACTTCGAGCAGATATAGGTCTGATCCTCCACGCGGGCAACATCGGCGGGATCGGAGCGGACCAGGATCGAGTTCTCGCGCTTGTTGGGATCGAGCCACATGGCTGTGCCGCAATCGACCAAAAGCTTGAGCATCTCCTGATATTCGGCGCGCGAGCCGTCGCACCAGCGGATAGCGTCCGGCTTGAACAGTTCGCGAGCCTCCTCGACGAAGGCCAGTACCTTGGGGTTGGTGGTCTTGGCGCCTTCCGGAACGATCTTGGACTGTACGCTCATGCGGCAGGATCCTTTGGTTAAGGGCGCTATGGCTTTCGAGGCAGGTTTGCGTCCTTGCTACCACCGATCTTGCAAAGCTTTCAAGGCGAGGCAGTTGGGGATTTGCCAGCGAGGAGGTGCGCTCAGCTCCGCCGCCGCGTTGGCGAGCGGCACAAGCTCCTGGTGGGCCTCGCCCGGCATAGCGATCAAGGCCTTGAAGCGAATGCGGCTGGCATCGTCTTCGCAAATAAGGTCACAGCCCTTAGGGTCGCTGCCGCTCACGCGCCAGAAGTCCTCAGGCGCGCCTGCGCGCCGCGTGGCATACAGGCGGACCGTGTCGGCGTGCTCGGCGTTCATTTGCTCGATGATGCCGGGCTCAGCGGCTAGTAGGCAGGTTAAGATCGACGATGCGGCCGAAGCCGCCGATATAGTGAGCGCCCTCCGCCTCTAGCCGCCAGAAGGCGAAATTCGGAAAGTCGGTGTAGAACGCGGCTTCGGGGTGGCGCGCGAGGAACCTTCGCTTGACCGCCCCGTCCTGCACCCACCCGCGTGCCTTGCAACGGATCGCCGGCCGTCGAACAAGATCGAGGCGCGAGGGTCCTGGCTGAGATTCCTGGTGTGCTGGGCAAGCCCGGAGATTAGGAAAATCGGCGCCCCGGGAGCATCCGTCGCGACGGTGATCAGCGAGGCATAAGGGTGCCGCTGCCCGCGGCGATAGTAGCAAGCGAAGCCTTCAACGCACGCCTAACAAACGCCCTTGCATCGGCGGTTAATTCGGCCTTGGACGGCATTTCTCTGGGTGTCATATTTACTTGCGCCTTAGCGATATTTGCTGCATTGCACTATTAACGGGCTTCGCGAGGCGCCCCTATGCTGCCATAATTTGCGTCAGCCTAAACCCCCCTGATCCCCAAGACCGCAAGGTGCCATTTCAATGCCAACCATCGCACTTGTCGACGACGATCGTAACATCCTGACCTCCTTGCGCATGGTGCTAGAGGCAGAAGGCTACAAGACCCAGACCTATAATGATGGCGCAAGCGCCCTTGACGGTCTGTCCGAAAATCCGCCCGATCTTGCCATCCTCGACATCAAGATGCCGCGCATGGACGGCATGGAGTTGCTGCGCCGGCTGCGCCAGCGCACCGAGTTGCCAGTGATCTTCCTCACCTCGAAGGACGAGGAGATCGACGAACTATTCGGCCTAAAAATGGGAGCTGACGACTTCATCCGCAAACCTTTCCCCCAGCGCCTTCTCGTCGAGCGGGTAAAGGCTGTGCTTCGCCGCGCGCAGCCGCGGGATGGTACTGCCCCGGTCGAGGACAAATCCAAGGTACTCGAGCGCGGCAAGCTCAAGATGGATCCGGAGCGGCACACTTGCGTGTGGGACAACCGTCCCGTCACCCTTACCGTCACCGAATTCTTGATTTTGCAGGCGCTCGCCCAGCGACCTGGCGTGGTGAAAAGCCGGGACGCGCTGATGGATGCCGCCTATGATGACCAGGTCTATGTCGATGATCGAACCATCGATAGCCACATCAAGCGCTTACGGAAGAAGTTTAAGGGCGTAGATACAAGCTTCGACGTGATCGAGACCCTTTACGGCGTGGGCTACCGCTTCAAAGAGTAACGGGTCAGGGGATCCATGACCGCGGAGGCCGACAGGTCCTGGCAGGCAACTCAAGCGACGCGGTTCTGGGATCGCCTGCGCCGGAGCGCATTTGCCGTCTTCGTTCGCACGCGCAAGGCCATGCGGTGGCTCTGGGAGCGTCTCCCCTTCCGCTACGGCTTTTCCAGTCTCACCCGTCGCATCGTCGTTCTCAATCTGATCGGTCTTGCCATCCTCGTTTCGGGCATCCTCTATCTCAATCAGTTTCGTGCGGGCCTGATCGATGCCAAGGTGCAGAGTCTGCTCACGCAAGGTGAGATCATCGCCGGTGCACTTGCCGCGTCCGCCGGTGTCGACACCGACCAGGTCCAAATCGATCCGGAAAAGCTGCTCGAAAGCGAGCCTGGAACATCGACTAGCGGCGACGACGACAACCTCGACTTCACCATCGATCCGGAGCGCGCGGCGCCGATCCTCCGTCGCTTGGTCAAGCCGACGGGAAGCCGGGCGCGCATCTATGGCCGCGACGGCGCCCTGGTCCTCGATTCCGACACCTTCTATTCGCGGGGCGAGGTGCTCCGCTACGACCTGCCAGCGCCGGACGCCGAAAAGCCGGACGCGCTTACTGGCTTCTGGCAGGCCATTAAGACCCGCATGCGGCAATATGACTTGCCCCTCTATAGCGAAATAGGCGGTGACAACGGCAAGGCCTATCCGGAAGTCGCCTCGGCGCTCACCGGCACGTCCGTGCCCATCGTGCGCGTAAATGACAAGGGCGAACTCGTGGTCTCCGTGGCGGTGCCGGTGCAGCGCCTGCGCGCCGTGCTCGGTGTGCTTCTGTTGTCCACGCGGGGCGGCGACATCGACAACATCGTCGCGGCGGAGCGATGGGGCATCGTACGGATGTCGTTATTCGCAGCGGCGGTCACCGTTGTGCTGTCGATGATTCTTGCCAACACTATCGCCGGCCCCGTGCGGCGGCTTGCTGCGGCGGCGGAGCGCGTGCGCCACAGCGTGAAGGCCCGCGCCGAGATTCCCGACTTCACCGACCGCACCGACGAGATTGGCCACCTTTCCGGCGTGCTCCGCGACATGACCCAGGCGCTCTACGGGCGCATCGACGCGATCGAAAGCTTTGCCGCCGACGTGGCGCACGAACTCAAGAACCCGCTCACCTCCTTGCGCAGCGCTACCGAGACGTTGCCGCTCGCCAAGACCGCCGACGCGAAGGAGCGGCTGATGGAGATCATCAAGCACGACGTGAAGCGGCTCGACCGGTTGATCAGCGATATTTCCGACGCATCCAGGCTCGATGCGGAACTCGCCCGCGAGGACGCGAACCCAGTCGACACCTCCGAGCTGTTGCGCACCACTGTATCGCTGTTCAATGACATCCATCGGGACGACACGCCGGAGGTGGTGCTCGAAATCGCTTATAGCAGCGGAGCGCGCCCCTATCGCTGCATTGGTCATGATAGCCGCCTGAGCCAGGTCATCGTCAACCTGCTCGACAACGCCATCTCCTTCTCGCCGCCTGGCGGCAGGGTGTCGGTCAAGGCGAAGCGCTTAGGCAGCGAGATTCAGATTGTGGTGGAGGACGAGGGCCCGGGCATTCCACCGGAGAATCTTGATCGGATTTTCGAGCGCTTCTACACCGACCGGCCGCAGGAAAGCTTCGGCCAGAATTCTGGGCTCGGTCTCAATATCTCACGGCAGATCGTCGTCGCCCATCGCGGGCGGCTATGGGCGGAGAACCGGCCTCATGAGAGTGACAGCTTGAGCTCCAAAAGTGTTGGAGCGGCTGAGCGCAAGAGCGGGGGCGCCCGCTTTGTGATCCGGCTGCCAGCGGCTTGAGGCTCATACAAGAGGCGTGATTGGTAGAGCGCCGCGAGCTTATCCATGGCACCTGCGTGGCGCTTGGCCCACACGCCGTTCTTATCCGCGGGCGCTCGGGCAGCGGCAAATCGGACCTCGCGCTCCGCTTTCTCGCCCTTCCTTCGGAGGGTGATTTGGAACCGCGGCTCGTGGCCGACGATCAAGTATGGGTTGAAGCTCGAGGCGATGGATCGCTTGCCGCCTCGGCGCCAGCAACTCTCGTCGGTAAGATCGAAGTGAGAGGCCTTGGCATAGTCGAGTTGCCACATCTCACCGAAGCGCGGCTCGTGCTCGTCGCCGATCTCGTTTCAGCCAGAGACGTACCCCGCATGCCTCCTGATCCACCAGACCATATTACGATCGCGGACCTCCCCATTCCGGTTGTAAAACTCGCCCCTTTCGAGCTTTCCTCCGCGCTCAAGCTAAGATTGGCGCTTCTATTGGCAGTGTCACAATCGTCTCATCAACAGGCATAGGTTCGGGCTTGCGCCTTGTCCCGGTCGCGACAAATATAGCGGCCTTTAACCGGGTGGAGCGGCCTCGCGGGGAACTATGATCGGCGTCGTCATCGTTACACATGGAAGGCTCGCCCATGAGTTCCGCGCCGCCCTCGAACATGTCGTCGGGCCGCAAGAGCGGCTCGAGACTATCTCCATTGGTCCGGACGACGACCTTGATGAGCGGCGCGCCGACATGCTTGCCGCTCTCGCCCGCGCCGACACCGGCAACGGCGTCGTGGTCCTGACGGACATGTTCGGCGGCACGCCTTCCAATCTCGCCATCTCGGCCATGGAGAGGGATAATGTGGAGGTGATCGCGGGCGTCAATCTACCGATGCTAGTTAAACTTGCCAGCGTCCGCGGCGAATGTGGACTTGAGGAAGCGGTCAACCAGGCGCAGGAAGCCGGACGCAAGTACATCAGTGTGGCGAGCCAGATCCTAGCCGCCAATTGAGATGAGACCTGTCATTTCTTCTGACCTATGAACGACGATGGATGCCTCCTCGGTGAAACTGCGCAGTGATAAGGCGCGAGAAAGGGGAAACGGCCTCTATTTTGCCGAGGTAACGATTCCCAACAAAAAGGGCCTGCACGCCCGAGCTTCAGCACAATTCGTGCGCTGCGCCTCCGGTTACGACGCCGCGATTCGCGTGACGCGGGAAGGCCATACTGTTGGCGGCACCTCGATCATGGGGCTGATGATGCTTGCCGCCGGCCAGGGCCACTCGATCCTCATCGAGGCGGAAGGGACTGACGCTCACGCCGCCATGGAGGCGCTCATTGCGCTCGTCGAATCCGGCTTCGGCGAGGACGATTGAGGCAGAGTGCCTGGGGTGTGAGCCGGTTCGGAACGTTAAATCGCTGACTCGGTGTTTGCAGGCCTTCAGGATATCGACATGAAGGCGTTTCGAGCGCTCTGTCTAATTCTGATTCGCTCACTCACAGCCAAGGCCAGGGAGGCGCGTTATCCTAGCCTAATCTGCCGCCGCTCGCGGCGGCCTGGATCAGCTTCGGGCTGTTCATGATCGTCTGCAGCGCGCTCGTCGCGCTCTCGATCAACTCCTGCGCCTGACGGGCGGCGGCCCGCTCGTGACGCAAAGCCGACGGCAAGTTACCTGGCGTTCTCGCATTTTTTCTTTTCGGCGGTCCATCTGCAGCCAATCGCAACATCCGTTTCGCAGATTTTCCTGTCTCCATGTACGGCGCACGGATCATCGTGCTCAGGCGCGCCTTGGTAGCACCCACGCCGCTCAAAGTCCCAGTGGCAGTTAGGGTCAGTGGCACAGAGCGCAGAATCGCCTGTCCTGCAATTCTCCGCTGCCGCGATCTCAAATGTCCCAGCGCCTATCGGGACGAGCGCGACAGCCAGTGCAACAATAATGAATTGCATGAGAACCTCTGCAATCTTTCTGTTAGCCGATCGGAAAAAGGATTCGCCTTCCAAGGGCTGTCAACGCCAATCGCAGGATTCTCGACGCAGATCGGCCATCGATGGGACCAATTTGCCAATTGGCAGCTTCTACCGTGCCCCTTTTAGGCTTCATTGCTTTCCAAGGCATGAGCAATATGGGCAGCATGTTAATGAATATTCGACGCCGATACGCTCCTTAAACAGTCTCATTGTCGGCTCGCGGACGCTGATCGCCCCTCTTGTTCTTCTTGCATTGCTCCCGAATTCAACCATGGCGGCTTTCTTGGCTGCCGGCTACCCGAACACCGCCCGCGGCATTAGAGTTCAAATCGGCATTTCGCGGAGACGCGCTCGGGGCCGCAATGCGCTTTGAGGACAAGCGGCAAAGCTTCCCCCAGTCCTGACCGTGTCTCCCGTCCTTGAAGCAGATGCCAAAGACATAGTCCCTCCAATTTCACTCGATGGTACTGATGGCTGGGCAATCGGCACCCGGCGACCGCGCCCAACCGGCGAAAGATGATTTCGGTGCAAATTGCGCCTTCGACGTTCGTCAATCTTCGAGAACGCCCCACATCCTCGGCGCCGGTCATAAGCCTGATTGCAAAGGACACCAAACTCAGCGTTCTTGAGAATAGACGCTGGCGGGTGAAGGTAAACAACCCGGCGACTTTAGAAAGTGGTTGGATCTACCCTCGCAATGTGAACGGCCTCACAAAATCACGCCATGGCTCCAGGCGAGCAAGTCACTCAGATGCGTTCAGGATACGAGACTCGTATGGGGCACTGGCTAACCGGCTGTTAATACAACCGCGCACCTTTAGACTGTGAACCTCCGTAAAGGTTGGGTAGCCCCCACGTTTCCGCTGCAACAACCAAGCTGGTACTAAGTTACAGCCTTGGCTTGTGCGCGGGATCATTTGTGTTGCTGGTTGTGCTGCCTTTCCTTCCGCGCTGCTTTGCGCGCTGACTTGCTGCGGTCAGTAGCGGTTCGGCCGGTGCTCGGCCGCCCGCCCAAACTCGGTCCAGTCCGATTCGGACATGAGAACGCCCTACTTCGCGCTTTCTGGATGTTCCCGAACGGCTTCGCTTCTTCTTGTGAAGGAGCGAACAGCAACCCCCACCCAGGGCGCGCGTCGCGCGCCGACCTCCCCTTGCTGGGGGGAGGGTGAAGAGCACGCGGAATGTGATGGCGAGAGGCGGCGCCTTGACTCTGGCGCTCTCATACAAGATATAAGGACTTCCTTATATCTTTATCAAAGAAGCAGACCGCATGAACTACCACGTCAAGGATATTGGCCTGGCCTCCTGGGGCAGGAAGGAAATCGACATCGCCGAGACGGAGATGCCGGGCCTCATGGCCATGCGCGAGGAATATGCTGCGCGGAAGCCGCTCAAGGGCGCGCGCATCGCGGGCTCCCTGCACATGACCATCCAGACCGCCGTGCTGATTGAGACGTTAAAGGCGCTCGGCGCCGACATCCGCTGGGCCTCCTGCAACATCTATTCGACGCAAGACCACGCCGCCGCCGCAATCGCCGCCGCTGGCATCCCGGTCTTCGCCGTCAAGGGCGAGAGCCTGGAAGAGTATTGGGAGTACACCCACAACATCTTCGAGTGGGCGGACGGCGGCACGCCAAACATGATTCTCGACGATGGGGGAGACGCGACGCTGCTCATACATCTCGGCGTCCGCGCCGAGAAGGGCAACACCGCCTTCCTCGACAGGCGTACCAACGAAGAGGAAGGGGTCCTGTTCGCCGCTATCAAGAAGCGCCTGCAAAAAAAGCCCGGCTTGTACTCTCAGATCGCGAAGTACATCCGCGGCGTGACAGAAGAGACCACAACGGGCGTGCATCGCCTCTACGAGATGCAGAACAAGGGCACGCTGCTATTCCCGGCCATCAACGTCAATGACAGTGTCACCAAGTCGAAATTCGACAATCTCTATGGCTGCCGCGAGAGCCTGGTCGACGGCATCCGCCGCGGCACCGACGTGATGATGGCGGGGAAGGTCGCCATGGTCGCGGGTTACGGTGACGTGGGCAAGGGCTCAGCCGCGTCGTTGCGCAACGCTGGCTGCCGGGTGCTCGTGTCCGAGGTCGATCCAATCTGTGCACTGCAGGCGGCAATGGAGGGCTATGAGGTGACTACCATGGAGGACGCTTCGCCGCGCGCCGACATCTTCGTCACCGCCACCGGCAACAAGGACGTGATCACCGTCGACCACATGCGCAAGATGAAGGACCGCGCCATCGTCTGCAATGTTGGCCACTTCGATTCGGAGATTCAGGTGGCGGCCTTGCGCAATCTGAAGTGGGAGAATGTGAAACCACAGGTTGACGAGATCGCATTTCCCGACGGTAAGCGAATAATTCTCTTGTCTGAAGGCCGCCTCGTGAATCTTGGCAACGGCATGGGGCACCCGAGCTTCGTGATGAGCGCGTCCTTCACCAACCAGACTCTGGCGCAGATCGAGCTTTGGACCAATCCTCAGGCCTACGAGAAGAAGGTCTATACGCTGCCGAAGCAGCTCGATGAGAAGGTGGCGCGGCTGCATCTCAACAAGGTAGGCGCCAAGCTCACCAAGCTCACGCCACAGCAGGCCGACTATATCGGCGTGCCCGCAGAGGGCCCCTACAAAGCCGACTACTACCGGTATTGAGTTGGAGCGCTGGCCTAAACACTTCTGCCATCACGCTGTCATCGTCCTGGCAAGGTTGCAGCTTCAACATGCGTGCCGCAGTGGGCAAGAGTGGCCGATGTGGTTAAGCTAGTGTGATTCGCCTTCAAGGCTCGCGGCGCGGCGCTGTCGCCCGCTCAAGTCTGTGGCAGCGTTCAAGCACAATGGAGCGCGGGGGCCATGGGCGGAGAGTGGGGAGCGCGAGGGACCATGCGAACCAGGAGAGGCAAGGCTGCGCCGGTTGCAAGGTGGCCGGAGGCCCGTCTTTGCCCGTCCCTGCTGCTCGCCGCCCTGCCCTTTCCGGCTCAGGCCGCCAGCGTCCTTCGCTTAAGCGGGGTTTACGACGTCCGCCTTCTCCTGACCCTTGGCATTACCCTCGGCATCATCGCCTTTTCCATCGGCAGCGCGCTTGCCTGCTTGCGGGCGACTCAAGCCGCGCTGAAAGCACGCGACGCGGCGACGCTCGAAGCTGAGCGCTATCGCGCGAGCGAGAGCATGCTCGAGACCATCCTCGCCGCGGAGCCGCAGGTTCTTCTGACCTGGACGGCGGAGGATGGACCGCGTGTGCACGTGACCAACCTTCCCCACGGGCTCGGCGTGCCAACCGAGGTCGACCGGCTGTTGCGCTTCGAGGAGTGGCTCGACGAAGCGTCGGCCGCTGAGTTGATCGAGGCCATGCAGGCCTTGGCTGACCACGGCGAAGCCTTCAACCTCATGCTACGCACGGAGCGGCAGAAGCATGTTGAGGTCGATGGCCGGGCGGCCGGCGGCATGATCACGCTTAAAGTCCGCGACCTCGCCGGCCAGCGGCTTGAGCTTGCCGGCCTTGGCGAGCAGCATAGGAAGCTCGACACGGAGATCGCCTCGCTCCGCGCCCTGCTCGACGCCCAGACTAATGCGGGCGATCGCCGCGACGCCAAGGGCAGACCCATGGTCGAGGCGCGATTCCGCAGCTTCGATCGACTGGCCACGGCTTTCGCCGTATTCGATGCCGATCAGCGGCTCGCCCATTTCAACCAGGCCTATGTCGATCTCTGGCAGCTCGATCCGGCCTTGCTTGCGACGCGTCCCCGCGACGGCGAGATTCTTGACCGCTTACGCCAAGGGCGACGCCTCCCCGAAAAGGCCGACTACCGGGATTGGAAAAAGAGCTGGCTCGCAGCCTACGGCGCCAATTCGCAGCGGGAAGATCAGTGGCACCTGCCGGACGGACGTACGCTGCACGTCGTCGCCGACAGCGCGGCGGAAGGTGGCGTCACCTACCTCTACGAGAACGTCACCGAGCGACTGTCGCTGGAAAGTCGCTACAACGCGTTGATCCATGTGCAGTGCGAGACCCTCGACACCTTGCGCGAGGGCGTGGCCGTTTTCGCTCCGAATGGGCGGCTCCGCTTGCACAACCGCGCCTTCGCCGCGATGTGGCGCTTAAGCCCGGCGCTGCTGGGCAGCGAGCCTCATATCGACGATCTCATTTTCGCCTGCCGCGCCCTTTATGACGACCCGCAGGAATGGGAGCGCACCAAGGCTGCGATCACTGCCATCTTCTCCGAGCGCCGTCCCTATGAGAGTCAGTTCGATCGGCTAGACGGCATGGTCATTGCCTGCGCCGCCCTGCCACTTCCCGACGGAGGCACGCTCCTTACCTATAGCGACGTCACGGACTCAAAGCGCGTCGAGCGCGCTCTGATAGAGCGCAACGAGGCGCTGGAGACGGCGGGCCGAGTCAAGAGCGCCTTCGTGAGCCACGTCTCCTACGAGCTGCGGACCCCGCTGACCAACATCATCGGGTTCACCGAGTTGCTGGCGAGTCCGGCGACCGGCACGTTAGGTGAGAAGCAGCGGGAGTATTTAAGCGACATCCGCTCCTCCGGCCAAACGCTGCTTGCGATCATCGATGACATTCTCGACCTCACAACCATCGACGCCGGCACCTTCGAGCTCAAGCTCAGCCCAGTAAAAGCGCGGGGCGTGATCGATGCCTCGGTGCTCGGCTTGCGGGAGCGGTTGAAGCAGAACGACATGGAGCTCGACATCAGGATCGAGCCCGGCATCGATGAATTCGTCGCGGACGGCCCGCGCGTGACCCAGATCCTGTATAATCTCCTTGCCAATGCCATCGGCTTCTCAGCCCCTGGGGGAAAGATCGTGCTGTCGTGCCGCCGCGAAGATGCCAAGCTCGCCTTTACCGTCGAGGATGAGGGCTGCGGCATTCCGGCCGAGTATCAGGCGTCCGCGTTCGATCGCTTCGAGAGCCGCTCGAACGGATCTGGTCATCGCGGCGCCGGGCTCGGCCTCTCCATCGTGAAGAGCCTGGTAGAGCTGCATGGGGGCGAGATCGTGCTCTCTTCCACGCCGGGTCGCGGCACGAAGATCAGCGTGCTCCTGCCGCTCGCCCATGAAGCGGCGGCCGAGCCCGAGCCGCGCCTCTATGGATCAAGTCGCGCCGGATGAACGCAAGTTGGAGCCTTGACGACGTCGACCTCGTCGAGCTCGATCGTCTCGCCCAGCGCATTGCCCTTGTGCTCAAGCCGGGGGATTTGATTGCAATTGCCGGGCCGCTTGGCGCCGGCAAAACCACCTTCTCCCGACTGCTGCTTGCCCGCCTCGGTGTCGCGGACGAGGTGCCGAGTCCGACCTTCGCGCTGGTGCAGGCCTATGCGAGCCAGCGTTCCACCGTGCACCACTGCGACTTTTATCGCCTGGAGCCGCGCGAGCTTGCCGAGCTAGGCCTCGACGATCTGCTCGCAAGTTCCGTGACCATCGTCGAATGGCCAGAGCGTGTGGGCGAGTGGCTTCCGGCCGACCGGCTCGACATAGCCATGGACGAGACGGCAGAGCCCAATCGCCGCCGCGTGGTGCTGACCGGGCGCGGAAGTTGGGGGCCGCGGCTAGAGCACCTGCGAGCGCTTTCCCGCTTCATCGCCTCGACTCCTTACGCCGACGCCGCAGCCGAATATCTGCAAGGCGACGCCTCGACGCGGTCTTACGCGCGCCTCACGCTACCGGACTGCAGCGCCATTTTGATGAACGCGCCGCGCCGGCCGGATAAGCCGCCGATCCGCGACGGTAAGCCCTATAGCACGCTCGTGCACCTCGCGGAGGATGTTACGCCCTTCGTAGCGGTCGGGCACGAGCTCGGGCGGCGCGGGCTCGCGGCGCCCGCCATCTATGCCTTCGATCTCGACCGGGGCTTTCTCTTGATCGAGGACCTCGGCGACAAGGTGTTCGGCGCCGAGATCGCCCGCGGCACGCCTATGGCTGAGCTCTGCGCCCCGGCAGTGGACGTGTTGCTCGCTATTGCGGGCGAACCGACTCCGCCGCTGTTGGAGATTGCAGGGCACGCCCCCTACCAATTGCCAAACTATGACGCCGATGCGCTGCTGACCGAGGCCCTGCTCCTCACTGACTGGTTCTGGCCAGCGCTCCATGGCAGGCCCACGCCAGAGATGGTGCGGAAGGCCTATGTCGCCCTTTGGCGCCCCCTGCTCGAGCAAGCGGCGGAAGCAGATAACACATTGATTCTCCGGGACTATCACTCGCCAAATCTGATGTGGCTGCCGGAGCGCGAGGGCCTGCAGCGGGTCGGCATCCTCGATTTCCAGGACGCCCTGCTCGGTCCCGCCGCCTACGATCTTGTGTCTCTCTTGCAGGATGCCCGCCTCGACGTGCCCGAAGCGCTTGAAGCGCGGCTATTGGCTCGCTACTGTGCAGCCCGAAGCGCGAGCGATCCGCATTTTTCGAGCGATAAGTTCGGCGTGCTCTACGCAATGCTCGGCGCCCAACGCAACTCGAAGATCCTTGGCATATTTGTGCGGTTGGCGAAACGTGACGGCAAGCGCGGTTATCTCGCTCACATCCCCCGGGTCGCCCGCTATCTTGAGCGCAATCTCGTCCATCCGGCGCTCGAAGGGCTCCGTGACTGGTATGCACGCGAGCTACCGACTTTCGACAAGCTTCTGCAGCTCTCGCTTAAAGGCTACATCAATGGTGCACGCTAAGACGGCAATGGTGCTTGCCGCTGGTCTCGGCGAGCGCATGCGCCCGATCACCTTGCGCATGCCGAAACCGCTTGTGCCGCTTGCGGGGCGCCCGCTCATCGACCACGTGCTCGACAGGTTGGCGAGCGCCGGCGTCGAGACCGCAGTCGTGAACGTGCACTACCTGCCTGATCAGCTCGAGGAGAGCCTTTGCGGCCGACACCGAACGAAGCCAGCGATTCTCATCTCCGATGAGCGCTACGAGCTTCTCGATACTGGCGGTGGGGCGAAACGGGCCCTGCCGAAGCTTGGGCCCGGTCCCTTCTTCATCCACAACGCCGACACGGTGTGGAGCGAGGGCGCGAGCCCGGCGCTACCGCGCATGCTTAAATTATGGAACCCAGAAACCATAGACTGCCTGCTCCTGCTCGCGCCGCTCACCTCGAGCATCGGCTATGGAGGAAAGGGCGATTTCGCCATGGCTCAGGACGGGCGGCTGGAGCGGAGAGGCGAACGACAGATCGTGCCCTTCGCCTTTGCCGGCGTGTCGCTCTGCGATCAGCGGTTATTCGCGGATAGTCCCGACGGTAAGTTCTCGTTGAACCTGCTTTGGGACCGGGCGCTCGCCAAAGGGCGCCTCTATGGCATGCGGCTCGACGGGCGTTGGATGCATGTCGGGACGCCGGAGGCTCTGGCCGAGGCCGAGACCTGGTTCGAGCGCGAAGGTGCCTGACCTGCCAGAAGCGCACCTGCGGCTCTACACCATCCCGCCCTCGGCGCCGTTCCTCTCCACGCTGGCGAAGGCCGTGCTCAACGGCGAGCTGCCGGCTCCTACGGGCGTCAAGCCAAACTCACTCACGCTGCCGCGCGCAACGATCTATCTTCCCACGCGACGCGCTGTCAGAGCCTTACGCGACGCCTTTCTCGATGCGGCCGGAGGGCGGGCGGCGCTGCTGCCCTCCATCCGTGCGCTTGGCGATCCCGACGAGGACGCAGCGATCATATTCGGCGCGGAGGGTGACGCGGATGAAGGCTTTGCCGACGCGGGCGGCCCGCGGTCAATCGGCCCGCTTGAGCGGCACCTTGCCCTGATGCGGTTGATCCTTGCTTGGGGTCAAGCGCTGCGCAAAGGCGCGAGCGCCGAACCGTTAGGCCCCGGGCCTGTGCCGCTCGCCGAAACGCCAGCGCAAGCCTCCTACCTCGCCCGCGACCTTGCCAGCCTAATGGACTTCATCGAGACGGAGGAGATCGACCTTGGGGCCTTGCAGGATATCGTGCCAGAGGCCCACGCGGCGCACTGGGAACTGACCGTTGACTTTCTCAATATCGTCAACGAGATGTGGCCGAGCTATCTGCGCAACAACGGGCTCATTTCGCCGGCCGCGCGCCGGAAAGCGCTGATTGGGCTCGAGGCCGTGCGCCTCGTCGCCAATCCGGCGGCGGGACCGGTGATCGCCGCAGGCTCAACCGGAACGGTGCCGGCCACGGCGCGGCTGCTCAAGCTGATCGCATCGCTGCCGAACGGCGCCGTGGTGCTGCCCGGCCTCGATCACTCGCTAGATGCTGAAAGCTGGGCAAGCCTGAAGGATCACCCCGAGCACCCGCAAGCCGGCATGGCCAATCTGCTCGTCACGCTCGGGCTCACGCGCGCCAATGTCGACTATGTTCCAGGGAGCGAGCCCGGCGGGTTGCAACTCTTGCGTCTCGGCTTTGTCAGCGAGGTGTTGCGCCCCGCCGACAACACCGAGTGCTGGCAGTCCTTTCTGAATGAGGGTGGGAGGCGCGCGAACGGACAGCACGACGCCTTGGAGCGCGCCCTTGCCGGCATCGAGATACTTGAGGCGCCGACGGCGCATGACGAGGCCGAGGCCGTTGCCCTCATCCTCAGATCAACCATCGAGACGCCGGGCAAGACCGCCGCGCTGGTGACGCCGGACCGGACGCTCGCCCGGCGCGTTGCGGCGCGGCTCAAGGCCTACGATTTGGTCATCGACGATTCCGCCGGCGTGCCCGTGGCGCGGACGCCTCCCGGCGCCTTTCTCGACCTTGTCTTAAGGGCGGCGGAAGGCGACTTCGCACCACCCGCGCTGATGGCGTTGCTCAAGCATCCGCTGACGCGGCTCGGACAACCTCCTGGAGACGTCCGGAAGGCGGCCCGCGCGCTGGAATGGGGCGCCTTCCGCGAGATTTATGTCGGCCAAGGTCTCGCCGGCGTGGCGGATGCGCTGCGGGCTGCGGGTGAGAATGACACGAGTGGTCGCCCGCGCATCGGCGAGGGGGAGCGCCGGGCCGCCTTGCGGCTTGTCACGGACCTCGAAACCGCCTTCGCACCGCTCACAGCGCTGTTCCGGGACCGGTCCGCCTCCCATTCCGCCGCACGCTTCGCCGAGGCCCATAGCGCGACCGCGGAAGCGCTCGCTCGCGATCACATGGGGCTGCCGTCGGATCTTTGGCAAGGGACCGGCGGCGAGGCCTTGTCGGTGCTGTTGGCCGAGCTGATCGCGGAGAGCGGCAGGGTCACGCTCAGCGCCGCGGACTACGCGCCGTTTTACCGTAGCCTGCTCGCCGGCCGGGTGGCGCGGCCGCAGGGGCCGGCCCACCCGCGCCTCTTCATTTGGGGCCCATTGGAAGCACGCCTACAACAGCCCGACGTGGTGATCCTGGGCAGCCTCAATGAGGGCGTCTGGCCAAAGCCGCAAGAGGGGTGCCCGTGGCTCAGCCGCCCCCTGGGGGAGATGCTCGGCCTGCCACCCCCAGAGCGGCGCATCGGCCTCTCCGCCCACGACTTTGCGCAGGCCTTGGGCGCCCAGACGGTCTATCTCTCCCGCGCCATCAAGGTCGACGGCGTGCCGACCGTGCCCTCGCGCTGGTTGCAAAGGCTCCTGGCGCTGGTCGATGCCGCGAGCCTCAAGGAGAGGATCGCGCCCGCTCAGACCTGGGTCGCATGGGCGCGGGAGCGCGACAGGGTATCGAGCTTCGCCCCTGCCCTACCGCCCAAGCCATGTCCGCCGGTCGAGGCGCGACCGCGAGAATTGAGCGCGACCCGCATCGAGCGGTGGATTGGCAACCCATACGAGATCTTTGCCCGCGATATATTGAGGCTTGAAGCGCTGAAGCCACTTGGCGCCCTGCCCGACCACGCGTTGCGCGGACAGATCGTTCATCAGGCCTTGCATGAATTCGCGCGGGCCCATCCCGACGGCCTGCCCGCCGATGTCTACACGGCGCTCGTCGCCATCGCCGACAGGCAATTCGGGGCACTCGGCGGTTCGCCGCGGGTGGAAGCCTTCTGGCGCCCGGCCTTCCAGCGCTTCGCGCGCTGGTTCGCGGCGACCGAGCCTGCGCGCCGAGCGCTCGCCGCGCGCACTCTCACTGAGGTGTCGGGCCTTCTTGATATCCGCGCAGGCACAGGTTTCCGCCTCACGGCGCGCGCCGACCGGATCGATGTCGCCGATGACGGTGGTCTGGTGATCTACGACTACAAGACGGGTAGGCCGCCGCTGCAAAGGCATGTTGACGAGCTGTCCGCACCACAGCTTCCTCTTGAGGCGGCGATCGCCGAAGGCGGCGGCTTCGCCAACCTCGACAAGCGTAGGATCGTTGATCTTCGCTACATCGAGGCCTCGGGGCGTCGAGGCGGCGGCGAGGAACGCTCCGCGGGAAAATCGACACCGGAGGACCTTGCTAGCAGCGCGCTCGCAAAACTGATCCGGCTGGTCGAGCGCTTCGCAGACTCTGACATGCCTTATGAAGTGAAGCGCCGGTCGGCGCCGGCCTTCGTCAATCTCTATCGCTACGACGAATACGAGCACCTCGCCCGCATCCAGGAATGGCTCACGCAAGAGGCCAAGGAGGACCAGCGATGAGCGAGAGGCCGCCGCTCACCCACGAAGCCGACGCCAATCAGGCGCGTGCCTCCGACCCCATGGCATCGGCCTGGGTGTCGGCCAATGCCGGCACGGGCAAGACCGAGGTGCTGGTCAAACGGATCCTGCGGCTACTGCTGGCTGGCTCACGGCCGGAATCAATTCTCTGTCTCACCTATACGAAGACGGCGGCGGCGGCGATGCAGAACCGCCTTCTAAAAGAGCTTGCCGACTGGGCGACGATCTCCACCGCGGCTTTGAACGGGAAACTTGAAGCGCTCACCGGGAGGCCTCCTAGGGAAGAGGATTTGCGCCGGGCGAGGCGTTTGTTTGCTAGCGCGTTAGAGGCGGGCGGCGGACTCAAGATTTACACCATCCATGGGTTCTGCGAGCGCCTGTTGCAGCGCTTTCCACTCGAGTCTCAGCTCACCCCGCACTTCGGGGTGCTCGATGAGCGCGGCCAGTCAGAGATGCGGACAGCGGCCTTGGACGCCACGATTGCACGCACCGCCGAGAACCGAGAGGGCGGGCTCGGCAAGGCGCTCGCCAAGATCATCGCGGTCACGAGCGAGGATTATTTCCGCAAGGCCGTCGATGCCGTTCTCGCCAAGCGCGTCGAGCTCGAGGGCATGATAGCCTATCACGATGCTCGCAGCAATTGGGCCGAGGCCGAGGGGGTGGCGCTTAAGCACCTGCTCGGCGTTGCGGATGGAGAAGAAGACGCCCTTATTGCCGAGCTTGCCGGCGTCTTTACCGCCGGCGAGATGGATGCCACCATTGCTGCCTTCGCGGCGTTTGGCAGCACTGCAAAAATTGACACGGAAGTCGAAGCCTCGTTACGCGTGGCAAGAACTAGCCAGGGCGAGCAGCGCGTGTCGGCGCTTAGAGCCGCGCTTCTGACCGGACCGGGTGAAGCCCGGGACAAGATATGCAGCAAGACCTTCGGCGAGGCGGAACCCGCGATAGCGGACGCGCTCAAGGATGCCCAAGCCCGCTTCGCCGAGATCGACCTGAGAGTTGCGCATTTGCGCGTGGCCGAGGCGAGCAGCGCCTTGCTCGTTCTGGCCGACGCGATCAAGGCCGAGTACGAGCGGCGGAAGAAAGCGGAAGCCGTGCTCGACTACGACGACCTCATTATCAAGGCCCAGCAGCTTCTCTTCCGTGCCGGAGCCGCGGCCTGGGTACTCTATAAGATCGACGGTGGAATCGACCACATTCTGGTCGACGAGGCACAGGACACCAACCCGGCCCAATGGACCATCATCGAGCGGCTGGCCGAGGAGTTCTTCACCGGCGAAGGGGCTCATGTGAAGGTCCGCACGCTGTTTGCTGTCGGCGACGAGAAGCAGTCGATCTACAGCTTCCAAGGCGCGGACCCGGCCCGCTTCGGCGCGGTAGGACGCGCCTTTCGCGCCAAGGCACGGGCCGCGCAACAGGCCTGGAACGAGGTTCCACTCACTCTTTCCTTCCGCTCGACGGAACCCGTGCTCGAAGCGGTCGATCAGGTCTTCGCCAAGGCGCCGGCTGCGGACGGCCTCACCTCGGATGCAGCCACAGTCATCAAGCATCACGCCTACCGGAAAGGCGAGGCCGGCCGAGTCGAGCTTTGGGAGGTGCAGGAGGAGAAGGAGTCCGAGCCGGCGGAAGCCTTCGAGCCCTGGAATGAGGATCGCGGCGGCGTCCGTTCGGTCGACGCGCTTTGCGCGCGCATCGCGGCCCTCATCAAGTACTGGCTTGTGGAGGGCGAGGAGCTGCCCTCCGCAGGCCGCAAGGTAAAGGCCGGCGATATTCTGATTTTGGTCCGGCGTCGCGATCCCTTCACTAGGCCGATGTTCCGGGCACTGAAGCGCGAAGGCGTGCCGGTGGCGGGCGCGGACCGCATGCGGCTTATGGATCAGCTCGCCGTGCAGGACCTCGTGGCGCTCGCCGACGTGCTCTTGATGCCGGAGGACGATCTTGCACTAGCGGTCGTGCTGAAGAGTCCGTTGTTCGGGCTCGATGACGAGGCGCTGTTCGATCTCGCCTATGAGCGAGAGACGTCCTTGTGGGCGGCGCTCAAGACCAAGGCCGGTGACGATGCGCGCTTCGCCGAAGCGGCGAGCGTTCTTGCGCGCTGGCTGTCCCGTGCCGACTTCCAGCCGCCCTACGAATTCTTCTCCGAGCTGCTCGAACAGGGGGAGCAGGCTATGCGTAAACGGCTGCTGACCCGGCTTGGGCCTGAAGCGGCGGAGGCGCTGGATGAATTTCTCGATCTCGCGCTTGCCTATGACCGGGACGCGGCCCCCTCGCTGCAGGGCTTCGTCGACCAGCTTCGCTTAAGCGAGAGCGAGATCAAGCGCGACATGGAGCAAGAGCGCGACGAGGTTCGCATCATGACAGTGCATGGCGCTAAGGGCTTGCAGGCGCCAATCGTGTTCCTGCCCGACACCTGCATGATCTCGCGGGCGCAAGGGCCGAGGATTTTCTTGTTGCCGCGTCCGGGCACTCCCCCCGACACGGTCGGTCATCTCGTCTGGCCACCGGCGGGACACTTAGACCTCGAGGCGCTCGCCAACGCCAAGATGAAAGTGCAGCAGGATGAGCGTGAGGAATATCACCGGCTGCTCTATGTCGCCATGACGCGGGCGTGCGACCGGCTCTATGTCTGCGGCTGGCAGGGCGTGAGGCAACGAGAGAGAAACGGTTGGTACGACCTCGTGACACAGGGGCTGCAAGGTCTACTCACCAAAGCCACTGGCCATGATGGAACCTCGGTGCGGCGTCTTGATAGCGAGCAGGCGGTCTCTGTCGAGGAGCAAGCTGCACGCGAGCCGCAGATCAAGGCCACGACGCTGCCGGAATGGGCGACCAAGCCCGCCGCGGCGGAGCGCTCGCGGGAAATCCTCACGCCATCACGGCTCGCCGAAGCCTTAGGGCCGAACGCCGAGCAGCCCCCGCTCGGACCCAAGGCGCTTGCCGACAATCGGCGCTTCGCTCGCGGGCGGCTTGTGCACTCGCTGCTGCAGCATCTGCCCCAGCTGGCGGGCGCTGATCAGGAGCGGGCGGCGAGAGCCTTCGCCGCCACCCGCGGCGGCGATTTGCCGGAGAAGATGCGGGAGGAGATCGTGAGTGAGACGATTGCCATCGTTCAGGACCCGCGCTTTGCCGCCCTCTTCCAGCCTGGAAGCCTGGGCGAGGTGCCCATCGTGGCAAGGTTCGGCGACGGCCACGAGGCACGCGAGCTTCGCGGCCAGATGGATCGTTTGGCGGTGCTCGATGAAGCCTTGCTGGTGTTGGACTACAAGACGAATCGGCCGCCGCCCTCGACACCCGAGGAGGTGGCGCCGGGCTATATCGCGCAACTTGCCGCCTATCGCGCAGCACTGAGGCTCATGTTCCCGACCCGCGCTTTGCGGGCGGCAATCGTATGGACCGATGGGCCGAAGCTCATGGAAATCCCATCAACACTGCTTGATTTGGCCGAACGACTGGTGTTGCAGGAGGACCCTCGCCTTGACGTTGTGGAGGTGCGCACCTAGGTCTTGAGGTGGGAAGACCGGCCATTTTCCGGGCTCGACCGCCGGCGAACCAGGAGACGCAAATGGCAATTGCAGCTGTTTCCGACGATACCTTCGAGACTGACGTGCTCAAGTGGTCCACGCCCGTCGTGGTGGACTTCTGGGCCGAATGGTGCGGCCCTTGCCGGCAAATCGCACCAGCGCTGGAGGAGATCGCCAACGAACTCCACGGCAAGGTCAAGATCGTCAAGCTTAACATCGATGAGAATCATCGGACGCCGTCGCGCTACAATGTACGCGCGATCCCGACGCTCATGATCTTCAAGGACGGCCAGCTCGCCGCGACCCAGACGGGCGCGCTGCCGAAGAGCCGGCTTGCCGACTGGATCAGCGGGACGATCGGCGTCGCCGCAACCTAGTTTCCATGCAGCCTGAGAACGTGGCCCGCTAAGTACAGGGAGCCGCAGATCAGCACGCGTCCCGGGCGCCCTAAGGCCGCTCGGGATTGCATCAGCGCGTGTGCTATGCCGCTGGTCGGCGTGACGTCGAAGCCTTCGCTCGCAGCGATCTCCGCCAACGCCTCGCCTGAGAAGGCGTTAGCCTCCTCGGGAATTGGCACTGTGTAGACACGCTCGACCAATCCCTCGAACGGGGCGATGAAAGCGCGCGCGTCCTTCGTCTCCATCATCCCCCAGATGAGATGAGCCGCGCGGGGCACGCGCTCCTCAAATTCGGCGAGCGCATGCGCGATGGCCTGGCCGGCGGCGGCATTGTGCCCGCCATCGAGCCAAATCTCGGTGCCGTCGCCAACATATTGGTAAAGCGCGCCGTCGCCGAGGCGCTCGAGCCGGGCCGGCCATTCGGCATGGGTCAGTCCCTGCTCCAGCGCCTCGATAGTCAGAGCATCGCCGAAGGCGACGCTCGCAGTGGCTATTGCCGCGCCGGCGTTGTCGATCTGGTGACGCCCTTTGAGACGCGGCAAGGGCAGATCGAGCAGCCGCGATGCGGTCTGGAAGATCATCCTCCGGTGTTGTTCGAACACATCGAAGTCGCGGCCGAAGACGTGGAGCGGCGCACCGATCTCGTCGGCTCTCGCCTCGAGCACCTTCAGCGGCTCGGCTTCCTGGCGCCCAACGATGCACGGAACGCTCGGCTTGAGGATTCCGGCCTTCTCGCCGGCGATGGCCGTAAGGGTATGGCCGAGAAAGGAGACGTGGTCGATGGAGATGGGGGTGATGGACGTCACGAGCGGTTTATCCACCACATTGGTTGCATCGAGCCTTCCGCCGAGGCCAGTTTCAAGCAGCAGCAAATCCGCCGGCTCCTCGGCAAACGCAAGGAAGGCCGCAGCGGTGGTGATCTCGAATAGGGTGATCAGGTCGCCGCCATTCGCGGCCTCGGCGCTAGCCAGGCAATCCACCAGCCTGTCCTCGGTGATCGGCGCCGCGCCAACAGGCCCGGCAAGCACAACACGCTCATGGAAGTTGACGAGATGCGGTGAAGTGTAGACATGGACACGCTTGCCCAGCGCCTCGGCGATGGCGCGAACGAAGGCGGTCAGCGATCCCTTGCCGTTCGTACCGGCGACATGGACAACCGGCGGCACGCGGCGCTCCGGATGGCCGAGTGCCGCGAGCAGGCGCTCGATACGCCCGAGGGACAAGTCGATGGATTGCGGGTGAAGCGCCTTGAGGCGCTCAAGCAGGCTAATGCTCCCCGCGACTGAGGGCAGTGGCGAGCGACCCTCGTCGCTGTGGGGCAAGGTGGTCAAGGCGGTCAGGCCTTACGCGCTACGCGGGGGATGCAGATCGGCAGGAGTGCCGAACGGCTCGCTCAGATGATCGTCGTCCTCCTCGACGTCGACATCCACGATCTCCCCATTGCCGCCGATTCGCGCGATGGTCGAGGCGGGCGCCGTACGCGAATTCACGCCATCAAGATGATCGGGAAGCGCGATGTCGCATCCTGGCTGGGGGTGCGTCAGCAAGCGGCAGATGCGGCCGAGCGTGTCGCGCAGCGCATGGCGATGCACCACCATGTCGACCATGCCGTGATCGAGGAGATATTCGGCGCGCTGGAAGCCGTTGGGGAGCTGCTCGCGGATGGTCTGCTCGATGACTCTGGGGCCGGCGAAGCCGATCAGCGCACCGGGCTCGGCGATATGGATGTCGCCGAGCATGGCGTAGGAGGCGGTCACGCCGCCGGTGGTGGGATGGGTGAGCACCACC
>DASPOV010000085.1:0-8119 GCA_035625815.1 Methyloceanibacter sp. | reverse complement strand
GCGTGTTGAGATCGGCGGGCGACGTAAGCTTGAGGTCGAAGCCGACGCGCACTCCTTTCCAGTCGAAGTCGCCCTTGGCAGTGAGCGGATCGACGAGATGGGGCAGCCTCAAAGCCGCATTAATCTGTTCAACCCGTCGCTCATGGCCGTTTTCGTCGTAGAGGATGCGGACAGTGCCGTCTTCGATTTGCACGTCATCCAGCATGACGTCGTGACGCGGCGATCCACCGCCTACATCCGCCGCCATAAAACGAAGCGGCGCCTCGGCCCGTCTTTCTGGATCGGTGCCTGCGTCTCCCTGCCGTTCCACGTCGCCAGACTGAGACTTGAGCCGCACTGTGAATACCGGCCGCTCCATAACCACGCGCTTGGCATCCGCGTCGCGGCTGAACAGCTGGCCAAAGCTCAGATCCAACGCGAGCCGCGTGACCTTGAGATCGGCGCCGGCCCGGTTCGACGGATCGGTGATCTCCACATCGGTGAGTACGATATGCGGATTGGGCAGAAGGAGGAGGGAAGTCGAGCCGTTGACCTTCAAGTCCCGACCGCTCTGCTCCTTGACGCGCGCGGCTACGCGATCGCGCACTGCGGTCGCCGAAATGAGCAAATTGACGGTAACGAGCGCGATTACCACCAAGGCGATCACGCCAGCGCCGATCTTGAGCAGCAGTTTCATTCTCATCAGGCTCTATCTGCCGAAAGAGCGGAACCGGGTTGCGGCAAATGTCATGCCCGGGAACTGTGCGTATTTAAGCGCCGAAGCGGGCGACATAGTTGGCCCTAAAAGCCACGCCAGGCCATGACGCGGATGGCGGCAGAGCTTAGTCCGAGAAATAAGGTAAGAATAGGCCCGCCTCATGTCGCTCACAGGGGAGCAGCGGTTTCAGCCACGAATGGCGTGATTGTCCCATTCGCAAGGCGACGCGCGGCGCTCCTCGTCGGGGGCCGGCTTAACGTCAATATCGGGTGCGCGATCAGAGCAACCGGCTACAAGCGAAGACATCCGCATCATAAGCATCCCTCGAACTTACGCGCTCTGGGCCTTGCAGCCACTACCCCGCTATGAGGTGCTAGGAAGCCCAGACCCTTGAAACAGGAACGCGACGGTCCTTGGACTAAATGTCCTCGAACCGTCGCGAAGGTTGAGAATAAGGAAGCGCTTCCGGGGGTCGCCGATTGCGCCTCGGGGTCTCCCGGCCCAAGAGCCGGAATCCTTGCAAAGACCCTAGCCTGGGGGCTAACATGCATGTAGTGAAATCTTTTCAGCAGAATTATTTCAATCCATGCATCTAAAAGAGGTCGATGCCAACTTGCTCGTCATCCTCGACGCCCTACTCGTGGATGCGAGCGTCACGAGGGCGGCCGAACGGCTGGGGCGAAGCGCGTCGGCTATCAGCCATGCTCTTGCCAAGCTTCGCGAAATCTTTGCCGACGAGCTATTCGTGCGCGCTGGTCAGCGGCTCGTGCCGACTGCCAAGGCGCAGGAGCTTGCCCCTACGGTTCACGTCATTCTGGCCGGCATGGAGAGTCTGCTCCGCCCGGCCAAGCCCTTCGATCCGCGGGACGCTGAGCGCGATTTCGCCATGACCGCGAGCGAGGTCGGTGATCTGATCTTGGTGCAGCCGCTTAGGCGGCGGCTCGAGAAATTGGCACCCTCGGTGCGCGTGGGCTGGATGCCCGGCCAAGGCGAGGAAACCATCGACGCGCTCCGGCAAGGGCGTTGCCATTTTGCCATCGACATTGAATCGATGCCGCTGCCGGCGCCGGACATCCGCGTGCTCAAGCTCTATGATGACCGCCTCGCTACAGTCGCCCGATTCGGCCATCCGTTGAGCGCGCAGGAGCCGAAGGCTATGTCCTTCGCCGCGAGCGAACATATTGCGGTAAGTGCGCTCCCCATCATCGAGCTGCTCGACCGGGGACTCGCCAAGCTCAGACTTACCTGCTCCGTCTCGGCGCAGGTCCCTTCGGTGCTCGGCGGGCTTCTGCTCACGCTGAACAGCGACGCGCTGCTCACCCTTCCTGCCTCCCTAGCATCGATCCTCGAGAAGCAGTTCGCGCTTGTACGCGTGCCTCTGCCGATCGAGGATATCTCCGTTCCCGTGCGCCTTCTCTGGCATTCGAGCTATGATCGCGACGAGTGCCACAACTGGGTGCGCCATGAGATTACGGCGCTTGGCCGAGAGAGCCAAAGGGCCGCGTGACGTGACTTCCAGCGGGGCGACTGTGTTGACGCCGAAACCTGCCCCGCCGTTTATGACATTGCTCTTCGCCGCAAATGCTTTCCCTCTCGTCGAGCGCGCTGGTGGCTGCTGGAGCCAAGCGTGATCGAGAGTGACCTGGTCATCACCGTGCAAGGCGAGGAGCGGCTGGTCGGCCTCAACCAAGCTCTGGCTTTGCTGAACGTTGCCTCCGTGAGCATCGCCCTGATCGATGAGGGCCACATCGCGTTCGCGCGCTCCTATGGCCAGGATGCGACGCCCAACACTCTCTATCAGGCCGCGTCACTATCAAAGTTCGTCGCCGCGATCGGTGGCATGCTCGTTGAAGCGGGCACGCTCAAGCTCGACGAGGATGTGAACTGTGGCGGGTGCCGAGAACGGTGGGCCTAACGGGCTCGGTGCTCCGGTCGCAGGCGACGGCTGTACCAGCAGCTTGCCGAGTCCAGGCGGCTCCCTCGTGCTCATGCAACGCGGTCAAAATGTTCGCTATCAAGGCTATCTGAGCCTTTACCCGGCAAGCGGCCAGGGCCTCGTGGTGATGACCAATTCGGACAATGGCTCGAAGCTTGCCGAGGCGCTGATCAAGCGCGCCGCCCTGGCCTATGGCTGGCCGGAACTCCCCACACTCGCCGACTGACCGCCCCTTCGATCCCCCTCTCGCTTCCGTCACAAACCGCCACTACATTATGGGACACGTCCCGCCGCGCCGAGGGGCGGGCTCGGGAGGAGCTAGATGCCTGCATGGTTCCGCGATGGCCTGGTTGCCACGCTGTTCGTTCTTGTCACCGCCCCCCTCATCCCCGTCCAATCCGCCGAAAAGACTTATCAAGATGCCACGCTCGATGACGCCACGATCAAGCTCGAGGCGAATCTGAAGGACGAAGCGGGCACTGTCGAGAAGCCTGTCGTCGCGCTGAAGAAGGACGCCGACACGGCGCTCAACAAAAACGACCTCGAGACCGCCGCCAATATCTACGTCCAGATCGTGACGGTCGCCCCCAACGACGTTCAGGCCTGGCGGCGGCTTGCCGACCTCTGGCTCAAAATCCCAACCACCGATGATGATGACGGCAGCGCGCGCTACGAGCAGGCGACGACCGCATCCTATATCGCCTATCAGCGCGCCAGGAGCGTCGCCGAGGAAACCGACGCCCTAATCATGCTTGCCAATGCTTATAGCAAGCGTAGCGACTGGCGTCCGGCGCTGAATGTGCTTGCTCTCGCGCTTAAGCTGCATGAGACGCCAGAGCTGAAAACCACCTATGACAGCCTGCGCGAGAAATATGGCTTCCGCGTCTCGAACTACAGCGTCGACTCCGACGCCGCCTCACCCCGCGCCTGCTTCCAATTTACCGAGACCTTGCCGAAGCGCACCGACTTCTCGCCCTATATCGCGGTCGCCGGTGAGGACAAGCCCGCGCTTTCGGTCGACGACCAGCAGCTTTGCGTCGAGGGGCTGAAGCACGGCGAGAGCTATGCGATCACGCTGCGTGAAGGGCTGCCCTCGACCGTCGGCGAAGGCCTCCTGAAGACGGCGGACTTCAATATCTATGTGCGCGACCGCAGCCCGTTCGTGCGGCTCGCGGGCAAGGCCTATGTGCTGCCGAAGGCGGGTCAGCAAGGCATCCCGCTGGTCAGCGTCAATACCGACACCCTCAAGGTGACGATCTACCGGATCGGAGATCGCAACCTGATCGACTCGGTACTCGGCAGCGATTTCGAACGCGACCTCTCCGGCTACACGCTGAAGGACATCGCCGATCAGAAGGGCGAGCAGATATGGAACGGCGAGCTCAATGTCGAAAAAGAACTCAACACCGAGATCACCACCAACTTTCCGGTGAATGAGGCGGTGCCCACGCTGGCACCAGGCGTTTACGTGCTCGCCGCCGTGCCGGCCAATCTCAAGAAGGATGAGTACAACGAGCGCGCCACTCAATGGTTCATCGTCTCAGACCTTGGGCTAACGGCCTATTCGGGGAGCGACGGCATCCATGCGTTCGTCAACTCGCTCGCCACGACCGCGCCGGTTGGTGGCGTCGAACTCAGGCTGCTTGCGCGAAACAACGAGGTTCTCGCCACCAAGACGACGGATGAAAGCGGCCGCGTGGCCTTCGAGCCGGGGCTGTCCCTCGGTGAAGGCGGTTTTGGGCCCGCCTTACTCCTGGCTTCACAAGTGTCGGGCGACTACGCCTTTTTGAATCTGAAGCAATCGCCCTTCGATCTCACCGACCGCGGCGTTGCGGGCCGCGACGCTCCGAATGGTCTCGATGCCTTCGTGTTCACCGAGCGCGGCGTCTATCGCACCGGAGAGACTGTGCATGTGACAGCGCTTCTCCGCAACGCGGTGAGCGTTGCCGTTCCGGATGTCCCGCTCACACTCGTGATCAACCGCTCGGATGGCGTGGAGTATCGCCGGAGTGTGGTCCCCGATCACGGCATTGGCGGCCGCTCGCTCGACGTGCCGATCATCTCCTCGGCGCCGACCGGGACTTGGCGCGTCGCCGTCTTCACCGATCCGAAGCGGCCCGCTATTGGCGAGGCAACATTCCTCGTCGAGGACTATGTCCCGGATCGGCTCGAATTTGACCTCACCATCGATGCAACCAGCATCTCGCCTACGGCGCCCGCCAAGATCAGCGTGGATGGCCGCTTCCTCTACGGCGCGCCCGCGTCAGGTCTTGCGCTCGACGGCGAGATCAACATCGCCAAAGTGACGGAACTGCCCGGCTTCGCCGGGTATGTCTTCGGCCTCGACGACGACAGCGACGCTGACCAGCGCAAAGAGTCGGACACCATCCCGCTGGCCGACCTGCCCGAGACGGACAGCGCCGGCAAAGCCTCCTTCACGGTCACACTCGACAAGGTCCCAGCCTCGACGCGGCCGCTGCAAGCGGAGATCGTCGTGCGCCTGGCCGAAGACGGCGGCCGCGCGGTTGAGCACAAGCTCACGCTTCCCATCACCCCGTCGGCGCCGATGATCGGGGTGAAGCCACTCTTCGCCAGCAAGTCGCTCAGCGATTCCGACATGGCAAGTTTCGACGTGGTCATGGTGGCGCCGGACGGCAAGCCCATGGCCAAGAGCGGACTCCACTGGCAGCTGCTCCGCGTCGATTCCAAGTATCAGTGGTATCGCAGCGAGGGCTATTGGCGGTACGAGCCGGTCAAGGTTACGCGCCGCGTTGCCGACGGCACTCTCGACGTGTCGTCCGACAAGCCTGGTCGCATCGCCGTACCGGTCACGTGGGGCCGCTACCGGCTCGAAGTGACGACCACCGATCCGCAAGGTCCGGCGACGGATTTCGGTTTCGACTCTGGCTGGTATGCCGAGGCGAGAGCCAACACGCCGGATCTGCTGGAGATTGCGCTCGACAAGCCAGAATACCGTCCAGGCGAGAGCATGAGCGTGGCAGTGACGGCGCGAAGCGCGGGCGAAGTGACGCTCGCCGTCGTCGGCGACAAGCTTCTCTCGACCACCACGGCGCACGTCGAGCCTGGCACCGCCAAGCTGCAAGTCCCGGTGGACGAGGATTGGGGCACTGGAGCCTATGTGCTCGCCACATTGCGGCGGCCCCTCGACCTCGAGGCCAAGCACATGCCCGGCCGCGCCATCGGGGTGCAATGGTTCGCCATCGACAAAGCGGCGCACACCTTGGGCGTCGCCATGGACCTGCCCGACCACATCAGGCCCAAGACTACTCTCCGCGTGCCGATCAAGCTCGCCGGGCTTACCCCCGGCGATGAGGCGCGCGTCGTGGTGTCGGCGGTGGATGTCGGCATCCTCAATCTCACCAATTACAAGGTGCCCGCGCCCGAGGACTATTATCTCGGCCAGCGCAAGCTCTCGACCGAGATCCGCGACCTTTACGGGCAGCTGATCGACGGCATGCAGGGCGCCAAGGGGCAAATCCGCTCTGGTGGCGATTCCAGCGAAGGTGAGCTGCAAGGGAGCCCGCCGACCCAAGCGCCGCTCGCGCTTTACTCCGGCATCGTCGCCGTCGGCGCCGATGGGACCGCCGAGGCGAGCTTCGACATCCCGGCCTTCGCCGGCACGGTCAGGGTGATGTCCGTCGCGTGGAGCAAGGACAAGGTGGGCCACGCCTCTGCGGATGTGGTGGTGCGCGATCCGGTGGTGGTTACCGCCACGCTGCCGCGCTTCCTGCTCTTGGGTGACAAGAGTACGATCAGGCTCGATCTCGACAATGTGGAAGGCGAGACCGGAAACTACCAAGTGGCGGTCGGCGCCGTCGGACCGTTCAACCTCGCCGAGGACACCAAGACCATCTCGCTTGACGCCAAGAAGCGAGGGGCCGTGAGCCTTCCCGTCGAGGCCAAGGGCGTGGGCTCAGGCACGGTTACGGTGAATGTCACCGGTCCAGGAGATTTCACGCTCGAGCGTAAATATGCGCTCGTCGTGAAGCCCTCGACGCAGATTGTCGCGCGACGCTCAGTGAAGTCGCTTACTCCGGGCCAGACGCTCACGCTGACCGGCGATCTTTTCACCGATCTCGTTCCCGGAACCGGAAAGCTTGCGCTTTCCGTCACGCCTTCGGCCGCGCTCGACGTGGCGAGCTTGCTTCAAGCGCTAAACCGCTATCCGCTTGGCTGCACTGAGCAGATCGTGAGTCGTGCGCTGCCACTCCTCTATGCCAATGAGCTGTCGGTCGATGTCCACCTCGCGGTCGACGCTGGTCTCGACCAGCGCATCGCCGATGCGATCCAGACCGTGCTTGCTCGCCAGGGCGAGGAAGGCGCCTTCGGCCTTTGGTCGCCAGGAGGCGAGGATCCATGGCTCGATGCCTATGTAACCGACTTTCTCACCCGTGCTCGGGCGCGCGGCTTCTCCGTTCCGGATGAAGCCTTCAATCTCGCCATCGACCGCTTGCGCAACTATGTTAGCACGGCGCCCGAGCCTTCGACGGACGGAGGCCTCGCGCTCGCCTATGCCCTCTACGTGCTCGCGCGGAACGGCGTGGCTCCGGTTGGCGATGTTCGCTATCTCGCCGACGCCAAGATCAACGACTTGAAGACCGCATCGGCGAAGGCCGAGATCGGTGCCGCGCTCGCCATGCTGGGCGACCGCAACCGCGCCCAGAAGGTGTTCGACATCGCCGTAGGTTCGCTTGCCAAGCAGCCAACGATCGAGATCGGCCGGACCGACTACGGCTCGCCGCTGCGCGACGCCGCCGCGGTGGTGACGCTTGCGGCGGAAGGCGATGCGTCAAAGCCAATCCTGGTCAATGCTACTCAGCGCGTGGACGCAGTCCGCAATCTCGTGGACCGGACCTCGACGCAAGAAGACGCCTGGCTCGTGCTTGCGGCGCGGGCGCTCGGTAAGCAGGATGTCAGCCTCAATGTGGATGAGGGCGCACAAACCCGGCCCTATTACGCAACATACGATCAAGCGGACATCGAAGAAAGCTCGGTCGCGATTACCAACACCGGTGATACCCCGGTCGATACTGTGGTCACCGTGAGCGGCGCGCCGACGACGCCAGAGGCCGCCGCCGATCATGGCTTCAGGCTCGAGCGAAGCTTCCACACTCTTGACGGAGCAGACGCCGATATCTCTCACGCCAAGCAAAACCAGCGCTTCGTGGTGGTGCTCAAGGTCACTGACGCGCACCCGCAATTTGCCAGGGTCGCGCTGATCGACTACCTGCCGGCCGGGTTCGAGATCGACAACCCGCACATCGTCTCGTCCGGCGACGTCGGCACGCTGTCGTGGATCACCGATGCGGCGGCGCCGGTCAGCTCGGAGTTCCGCGACGATCGTTTCACCGCGGCGTTCGAGCGCAAGAAGGACGATGCGCCGGTGTTCACCGTCGCCTACATCGTGCGCGCCGTTGCGCCGGGCAAATACGTGCGTCCGCAGGCCGGCGTCGAGGACATGTACC
>DASPOV010000084.1:0-4133 GCA_035625815.1 Methyloceanibacter sp. | reverse complement strand
CAGCTCGGCGAGAATATCGGCTTTGCCGCCCGCGCGATGGCCAATTTCGGCCTGTCCGAGCTTCGCCTGGTCGCGCCGCGCGACGGCTGGCCGAACGACAAGGCGCGCGCCGCGGCGGCTGGCGCCGACAGCATCATCGATGGGACGAAGGTCTATGCAAACCTTGAGCTGGCCGTTGCCGATCTCAACTTCCTGCTCGCCACCACGGCGCGTCCCCGAGGCATGGTGAAGCCGGTGCTGACCCTTGAAGGCGCGGCCCGCGAACTTGCAGCGCGGGGCGCGAAGGGCGAGCGGACTGCCGTATTGTTCGGGCCCGAGCGGAACGGTCTGGACAATGAGTCAATTTCGCTCGCCGACACCATCGTCACCGCACCAGTCAACCCTTTCTTCGCCTCCTTGAGCCTGCCGCAGACCGTGCTGCTCGTCGCCTATGAATGGTTGCAGGCGCAAGGATCTAAGCTGGCGCTCGGCCGCGCTACGGAATGCGATCGGGCCAGCGTCGAGGGACTCGATCTTGCCGGCACGCGCCCGGCCAATCGCGCCGAGCTCTTTGAGCTGTTCGAGCACCTGGAAAGCGAGCTCGACCGCGCTGGTTTCCTGCGCCCGCCGGAGAAGCGCCCAACCATGGTGCGCGCCATCCGTAACATGTTTCATCGCATGGGGTTAACCGAGCAGGACGTCCGCACGTGGCGCGGGATCGTGGCTTCGCTCAGCGGTACAAACAAGCGGCCGCCCGAGGGGTCATAGTTCTGCCCCCTTTGTCCTATTGCGATGGGCCCTTGTGGATGATGAGCTTCTGGGCACCGCAGGGGAGGGGCAATCAATGTGGGCTGCGTGGACTGGATGGGGCGCCACCGCGCCTGCCGCAGTGCTCACGCTCCTGCTCGGAGGACCGCTGAAAGCCGCCGACGAGACCGGCGTCCATTACGTTGCCGAAGAGCTTGGCAACCGTGCCAAGACGCCGGAAGTCTCCGAGGGAGCCGCCAAGGACAAGCTCAGCGACAGCGCCGTGCGCGTGATGTCGACCTTTGCCCTATCGATTCTTCCAGATCAATTGCCGTCGAAAAGCGGCGAGATGGTCAAGATCGACAAATCTGACCCCAGCAAATATCTCATTCCGCTCGACGATGCCCGCCGCGTGATCCGAGTCGCTACGCGCTCTGCCTATGCCGAGGCTTGCGGCCTGCGGGAGTTCGAGAAGGCAAATTACGAGACGATGATGCGGAGCGAGCAGGCGCGCCAAACCTGGAGCGCCAATCAAATGATGTTCATCACAGCGCTGCATACCTTTGCCACCTCATATTTCGCCGGCAACGTCAAGATCACCGAACAGTCCGCGACCGCGGAGCAGGGCGCGAAAGCTAAGGAGGGCGCGGACGCGGCAAACGCCACCAACGGCTCCACCGCAACAATCGCCACCGATAAGCTCGAATGTCAGCCGGGTCAGAAGGAGAAGGTGGCCGCGGCGATCAACAGCTACGTCCAGTCCAATCCGACGGCTCCGGCGGTTCCGATGGCTCCCGCGGCAGCCGTACCGCAGGCCGAGCCGGCCCCCGCCCCCGTGGCGGGCGGCGCCAATTGACACTTTCCAGACATTCCGTGTAACAGAGCGCGGGCGGCGCTCCTTTGTCAGGGTTGGGAGCGTTCGAAGGCGAGGCTTCAAGGCGGCTTTGCCCTTCATCGCAAATGGTCCAAGGAGCAGCCGCGCGGTCCGAAAGCCCGCGAGCAAGCTCAATTCGGCTTTGGAGCTTTCGATGACGAAACGTGTGCGCGCGAAGCATAAGATCGACCGCCGACTCGGCGAGAATATTTGGGGCCGCCCGAAGAGCCCCTACAACAAGCGCGAATACGGACCAGGCGAGCACGGCCAGCGCCGCCGCGGCAAGCTTTCCGACTATGGCCAGCAGCTTCGCGCCAAGCAGAAGCTCAAAGGCTATTACGGCAACATTACCGAGAAGCAGTTCAAGGCAATCTATGGCGAGGCAGCGCGGCTCAGGGGCGACACCAGCGAAAATCTGATCGGGCTCCTGGAGCGTCGGCTCGATGCCATCGTCTACCGCGCCAAATTCGTGCCGACAGTGTTCGCCGCTAGGCAGTTTGTGTCGCACGGCCATGTGCGGGTCAACGGCCGCCGCGCGAACATTCCGAGCTTCCGTTGCCGCGAAGGCGATGTGGTCGAGGTGCGCGACAAGGCCAAGGACGCCGGCATGGTGCTCGAGGCGGCACAGAGCCCGGAGCGGGACGTGCCCGACTATCTCGAGGTCGACCACTCCAAGATGACGGCGAAGCTGCTACGCTCGCCGACGCTCTCGGACGTACCCTATCCGGTGATGATGGAGCCGAACCTCGTCATCGAGTTCTACTCGCGCTAATCCCCGGCTCAACTGGTCGCGTATGGTTCGGGGGACCTATCGTCAGAGGTGCGAGCGGAGCGAGCCTCGAAGGACGGCCGGACACCTCATCGCGGCTCCCTAGGAAGCCACCCTCAACCTCGTACGATCAGAACCGCACCTGGAATCGTCAGCAGGACTCCGACAGGCACGCGAAGACGCTCGCCTTGCGGCAGGAGCTTCTCGGCGAGCACGAACAGGCTCAAGCCGGCGATCCCCATACCAAGTTCGTCACGCCGCCCACGAAGAGAATCAGCATGAGGGCAGAGCGGCACGCCACGCAGTAGGCGCCATGCGAAAGCCCAAGGCACCAGCCACGCCCAGCCGCCAATGCGCAGCGAGGACCGCGCCTGAAGCGTGCACAACCTCGCTGTTGCGCTCCGCCTGCCGCACCACGCGCCATACAGCAGCACCGTGGGCGAGGCCGAGGGAACATCATCGCCACCATCACGATCGTCCACATGAAGAAGGCGATGAGCCAATAGGCGTGGGTCCGTGGCTCACTCGCCGTCGGGGGACCCGCCGGCAGGAACCATACGCTCATGGCGAAGGGATCCATGCCGGTCCCCCGCCGGCGATGAGCGCGAGCCAGGCGAGCAGCATCAGTGCGGGGAGTGAAGCCTACGCAGTCAACGTCTGGGCGTTGTGCGCGATACCCTTGGCCGAGAGCAGCTCCTGCAGCTCTCCGGCCTGGAACATCTCCCGCACAATATCGCAGCCACCGATGAACTCGCCCTTGACGTAGAGCTGTGGAATGGTCGGCCAGTTGGAATAGGTCTTGATGCCCTCGCGCACGCTCAAATTCTCGAGTACGTTGATGTCCTTGAAGTTGACGCCGAGTTGATTGAGGATCTGCGCGACCTGCATGGAGAAGCCGCATTGTGGCATCTGCTTCGTGCCCTTCATGAACAGCACGACCTCGTTATTGGCGACCTGCCTGCCGATCCAGTCCTGAATCTCTTGTTCGCTCATCGGATGTAATCTCCCTTAGGACGGCGCCTGCGTCTTGAGCGCGAGCGCATGGAGCGCCCCGCCCATCTGACCCTTCAGCGCATCATACTACCACAAGCCGACACCAGAGCCTTGGCTTAAGCTCAAGCAGCGCCCTTGACCAAGGACCAGGCACTGTATGCCCGCTTTTAAGGCCGCCAACGATAAGGCACGCGAACTGGGATGGATCGGTGTGAACGGAACGTGATGTCGCATGACCAGACACAGTTCGCAATGTTCGCAATCGCTGGGCCACAATGATGCGAAAAGCTCTAGTCGCTTTCCCTTCCAAGGGTGAGCGCTGTGCAAGGCAAGAGGCTTCGTGCCGCACTTGTGGCTCTGTTCACATTGGCTAGTGCGAGCGTTTCGTCCGCCGCCCACGCCGATTTCGGGACCATTTGGATTGAGGAGTTGAAGGGAGGCTGGTTCTTAGGCGGATCTCTCGGCAGAGGTACATTGAGCGCAGCTATCCCCTGTCGATCGGAGGCTTGAGCGTGGGGCTGGTCTTTGGCGGTTCGGTGACGAGGCTGTACGGTAGTGTGAGCAACATCTGGCGCCCGTCGGATGTTGCCGGCGTTTATGGGGCCGCTGTAGCCGGTCGGCGAACGGAACTGACCTTGCTCTTCACCTTGGCTCGGCTTGGGCTTCGTGGACCGCCTCGAAGTCGGCCCTTGCCCGCCGTGTATGTCCGTCGATCAGCGCACGGTGCGAACATGCCCAGCATAGATCCAACCCCTCTCCGAAGTCGCCGGG
>DASPOV010000083.1:0-2707 GCA_035625815.1 Methyloceanibacter sp. | reverse complement strand
CGCTCTGATCGCCTTCAACGCGATCTGCCCTTGCGCCCTTCGCGATGCTTTGATGGCTTGGGGCCCCGAGGAGTTTCTCGGGAGCCGGACTGCGAGCAAAGCGGCTCAAAGACCGTCTCAAGAGCGGTTGCGGCGCAACGTTCCCTGTCCCTGGTTCAAAAACCCTCAGTCCCTTTCGCCGATAGCTTCGCCGGTGCGGTTTCGCCCATCATCGTCATGGCGACGAGGCCAACTGCCGTCGCAAACAGCATGTACCAGGCCGGCGCCAACGCACTGCCGGTGGCGTGAATGAGCCAGGTGACGATCGGTTGCGCGGTACCCCCAAAGCTAGCGATGGCAATGGCATAGATCGTGGCGAAGGTGCCGCCACGGATGTTCTTGGGCAAGCTCTCCGCAAAGGCCACAAAGAAGGCGCTGTAAGGAATGCTGTTTACCAAAGACAGCACGCCGAGGCCGCCCAAGAGCGCGAGTGCGCTGCGGGTATTGGCGATCCATAGGAAGACCGGATAGGTCAGCAGAAGCGCGGCAAGCTGCGGCCAAACCATGACCGGCCAACGCCCGACGCGGTCAGCCAGCCAACCCCCATAAAGCGCGGCGACGATGCCCACACCATTGCTGACCACACTGGTGGCGAAGGCAAGATCGGCCGCCACATGCAGCGTGTTCTCGGCGTAGGTCGTCATGTAGTCGGTCACATAGGTGATGATGGTACCGCTCGCTAGAATGCACAGGCCGAGGATCATGATGGGCGCATTGGCACGTAGGGCGCCAAGACTACCGGCGGCGGTCTGCATCTTGATGGCGCCGGTCTCGCATAGGTGCAACGTCTCAGGCAAGCTGCTGCGCATCCACAGGCCGAACGGCAAGGTCAGCGCGCCGATGAGAAAGGCAATACGCCATCCATAGGAATCGAGTGCCTCGCTGGTCATCAACTGCGAAAGCACCGTGCCGACCAGCGCGCCGGCCGTGGCGGCGATTTGCTGGCTTGCGGGCTGCCAGGAAACGGCGAACCCTCGTCTCCCCACGGCGGCCGCTTCCATCAGGTAGGCGGTGGTGGGTCCAACTTCGCCACCCAGGGAGAAGCCTTGCACCAGCCGTGCGACGATGGCCAGGATCGGAGCGGCGATCCCGATGGCATCGTAGGAAGGGGTGAGCGCGATCGCGATGATGGCGCAGCCCATCAGGGCAAAGCTCAGGATCATTGCCGGCCGTCGCCCCACGCGGTCGGAATAGGCCCCGATAACGAGCCCGCCGATTGGCCGGGTGAGGAATCCCGCCCCGAACGTCGCCAGCGACAGCATCAGGCTGGCGAATTCGTTGTGCGAAGGGAAGAACACGCGGCCAATCTGCAGGGCGAAAAAGCTGTAGGTAATGAAATCGTAGAATTCGAGCATATTGCCGATCGTGACAGCGAGAATGGCGCGGCCGGTGAGATGGCGCGCACCGCGTTGGGCTGCAGCCTGCTGCGAGAATTGATTCGCCATCCCTCTTCCCCCTGATCCTTGCTGGACAGTCGCGCACCACGCCGCTTAAGGCGGTCGGAGAAGGCGAACAAACCGCGTCGTTCACGGCGGGCCTGCTGCGAACCAGGCAAGTCATGGGGCGCGAAGGCGCAGAGCACGGCCGCCTGCGGTCGCGTTTTGCGGCAAACCGGCTTTCATGAAAGGACGTTCACCAGCCTTGAAAAATCAGGTGTCATGCATTTGACTCCGGGAGCACCTTCTCCTGCCGCCGACTTCCTCGTCAAACGTCGAGGACCATCGTATGCGGCGAAAAACTTCATACAAGAGAGTGGGCGTGAAAAATCTTGGGATTCATCATCAGTGTCGTGCAAAATTCGCTCGCCCCCGTTGTCTCGCTGCCACTCCCCTGTGGCAGGGATATCGTGGCGGCTGCCTTTGGTGTCGCTCCCATTGCGCTCGCGAGATGGCGTGCCGCATCGGGATTGCTCGGCTTATTTAGCTGCCATCGGAGCGAGCCGCCGAAACGGCAACGACCCGGCGCCGACGCGGCCACAATGCGTGGACGCCGCAATGGAGCAGCGACCGTACAGGCGGCGCGGCGGCAATCGCATCCTCCTTCCCCGCTCGTGGCGGGGCGGTCGCGCACGCAGCAGAAGGCCAGCGCAGAGCGAGAAACTCCGCTCATCGAGGCAGGAACCGAAAGGCAAAGATTGCCCATCGTTCGGACACGTGTTCTTCCCGGACTCGGACGACGCTTTCAGACTTCAAGCCACTGCTGTCGGATGGAATCGTTTGCCGCGAATTGACCTGGCGTCCCTTCGAAGACGATGTGGCCGTGGCCCATGATGTAAAGCCGATGGGAAATACCAAGCGCAATGGTGAGTTTCTGTTCGACCAGGAGAATGGCGACGCTGCGGCGCGCGATCTCGCCGAGCAAGACTCCCACCTGCTCGACCAGCTTCGGGGCCAGTCCCTCGGTCGGCTCGTCGATAATAATGAGATCAGGGTCGCCCATGAGCGTGCGGCAAATGGTGAGCATTTGCTGTTCTCCACCCGAAAGCACACCGGCGACGCTGTGTTGCCGCTCTCGCAGGTTGGGGAAGCGCTCGAACATGTCCGTAAATGTCCAGCGTCCAAAGCGACCACTGCTCTTGAGACCGAGCTCGAGATTCTGGCGCACCGTGAGCGTTGGAAAGATTTGCCGGTCCTCCGGTACATAGCCCAGACCGAGCTTCGCGATCTGG
>DASPOV010000082.1:0-8722 GCA_035625815.1 Methyloceanibacter sp. | reverse complement strand
GGCTGGTAGTGAGCGAGATTGCCCAGCAGGAAACGCAGTGTGTTCCTTAGCTTGCGGTAGGACTCCACGTTCGCCTTGATGATGTCGGGTCCGATGCGCAGATCCTCGGCGTAGTCGGAGCTCATGGCCCAGAGCCGCAAGATCTCGGCGCCTGACTGGCGGATCACGTCCTGCGGCGCCACGACATTGCCGAGCGATTTCGACATTTTGCGCCCGTCCTCGTCGACGACGAAGCCATGGGTGAGCACGGCGCCGAAAGGCGCTCGGCCGCGCGTGCCGCATGATTCAAGCAGCGAGGACTGGAACCAGCCGCGATGCTGGTCTGAGCCTTCGAGATAGAGCGAGGCGGGCCATTTCAAGTCTGCACGCATCTCCAGTACGAAGGCATGCGTGCTCCCTGAGTCGAACCAGACATCGAGAATGTCGTCGATCTTGTCCCAATCCTGGGGATTGTCCACGAGGCCCGAGAGGAAGCGTTCCTTGGCGCCCTGCTCGAACCAAGCATCGGCGCCCTCCTTGCGGAAGGCGTCGACGATACGGTCAATCAGTTCGCCAAAGGCATTGAAGTCTTGGGCCGGGATCACCCTACCAGTCTCCTTGTGGCGGAACACGGTGATGGGCACGCCCCAAGCACGTTGGCGCGAGACCACCCAATCGGGGCGCGTCTCGATCATGCCGCGAATGCGGTTCTCTCCTTGCGGCGGAACCCAGCGCGTATCGGCAATGGCTTTAAGCGCGCGAGTGCGGAGTGTGTCGCCAACGTCGATATCTCCGTCCATGGCGATGAACCATTGCGGCGTGTTGCGGAAAATGACGGGCTTCTTCGACCGCCAGGAATGAGGATAGTCATGGCGGAGCCGTCCGCTGGCGATCAACGCATTGACCTTTATCAGCTCCTGAATTACCGCCTCGCTGGCGTCGCCGAAATTTCCCTTGTCGTCGATGACGCGTTTCCCTTCGAAGCCGGGTGCCTCCTTGGTGAAGTAGCCATCGGCATCGACGGTGAATGGGATGCGTGCATCGAACTTGCGATCCGTCAGCAGCCGTTCGTTCGCGGTCCAGACTTCGAAGTCCTCTCGGCCATGGCCCGGCGCGGTATGGACGAAACCCGTGCCGGTATCCTCAGTAACGTGTTCGCCCACAAGTAGAGGCACGTCAAAGTTATAGCCTCGACCGCGCAAGGGATGAGCCGCCACCGAATGGCGAAGCATTCCACTGCTGATGTCTGCTAGTCGTGTCCAGCTTTCTATCCGAGCCGCTCCTTTGAGGTTCTCTGCCAGAGAATCCGCGATACCCAACCTATCGCCGGCCTTGGCCCAATATCCTTCAGGGGCGCCAGTAACCTCATAGAGCCCGTATGCGATGCTGTTTGAGTAGCTGATGGCTCGATTGCCTGGGATTGTCCAAGGTGTCGTTGTCCAGATCACAATCGAGGCACCGAGAAGTTCATGGGGATCCATATTTCCGCCGGTGGCGCTTACGATCGGAAACTTAACGAAGATCGTGCGGCTGGTGATCTCTTGATATTCGATCTCTGCCTCGGCGAGCGCGGTTTTCTCCACTACCGACCACATCACGGGCTTCGAGCCGCGATAGAGCGTGCCATTCATGGCGAACTTCATCAACTCTGCCGCGATGGTGGCTTCCGCGTTGAAACTCATCGTGGTGTAGGGATGCTTCCAGTCACCCTCGACGCCGAGGCGCTTGAACTCCTCGCGCTGCACGTCGAGCCAGTGCTCGGCATAGGCGCGGCATTCGCGGCGGAAGGCGATCATCGCTGCGGGATCAGTGAGGTCCGGCTTGGTCTTGCCCTTGGCACGATAGTTCTCCTCTTCGATCTTCCATTCGATGGGAAGGCCGTGGCAGTCCCAGCCCGGAACGTAATCGGCGTCCTTGCCCATCATGCTTTGCGCGCGGTTGATCACGTCTTTCAGGATCTTGTTCAGCGCGTGTCCAATATGCAGGTGGCCGTTCGCGTAAGGCGGTCCGTCATGCAGAACGAACTTCTCCCGCCCCATAGCTTCCTCGCGCAGCCGGTCGTAGAGGTGAATCACATGCCAGCGTTTGAGCAGCTCTGGCTCGCGCTCAGGCAACCCAGCCTTCATCGGGAAATCGGTTTTGGGCAGGAAGAGGGTTTGGCTCCAGTCGCGTCCAATCTGTGGCGGTCTGGGCTTTGCCACCGCCGGCGGCGAAGGCCTTTTAACGTGAGCCTTGCGAGCCAGCGCAGCCTTCGGCTTGGCCTCAGCCATGGCTTGGCGTGCGGCCTTCGCTTTCGTCGCCTTCGGCTTGGCTGCGGACGGCTTAGTCGTTTTGGCCTTGGCGACCGGCTTTACCTTTTTCGTGCGTGCCTTCGCTTTAGCAGTAGGCCTGGCGGCGCGCTTTGGCTTGGCGCGAGACGACGTTGTCTTGTTCTTAGTCTTACTCTTGCTTCTCGCCATCGATCCTTGCTTTTCCGTCACGTCCGCAATCCCCGCGAGGTTCTAGCAACGCGCCCTCTCACAATCCAGTGCCGCTCGCCAGAGCGCGCCCGAGAGGAAACCGCGTCATGGGATCGCTGGCTTCGAGCTCGGCGAGCGCGGCGCGGGCCCGGTTGCAGTCCTCGCCCATCTGGGCGACAAGTGCCTTCCCATTTGCGTACGTGGTGTCAGCCCGGTGCCGCTCGATGAACTCAACTTCGATCTCCTCGCCATAGAGGTCGCCAGCGAAGTCGAGGAGAAAGGCTTCGAGCACCGGCTGGCCACCGCCGAAGGTGGGACGTGGCCCCACATAGCCAGCGGCATGATAGCGGCATCCCTTATGCTCGACCCGCATCGCGTAAACGCCATGGGAAATGTCCTGTCCTGGCGCAAGTGGCAAATTGACGGTGGGGAAGCCGAGCCCCTTTCCTCTGCCAGCGCCGTGCTCGACGCGCCCGCGCACGCGCCACCAATAGCCAAGCTGATCGGCGGCCTCTGCCATCTCGCCACGGCGGAGATGCTCGCGCACCTGGCTTGAAGAGAAGATCACCCCGTCGTTGGCTACCGCCTCGAGGATGTCGGCGCCATAGCCAAGTTTTGCGCCGAGTGCCGCAAGCTCGGTAGGCGTGCCGGTGCGGCCCTTGCCGTAGGTGAAGTCGTAGCCGACCACGACATGGCTCGCGCCAAGTCCCTTGGCCACCACTTCAGTTGCAAAGGTCTCGGCGCTCAAGCTAGAGAGTTCAGGGCCGAAATCGATAACGAAAGTCTCGTCGAGCCCGAGCGCTGCCAACAACTCGAGCTTCACCGGCAGCGGAGTCAGGCGAAAGAAAGGCTGAGCAGGCGAGAAGAACTCGCGCGGATGCGGCTCGAACACCACGGCGCCGGAGCGCCGGCCGGATGCTCTGGCGAGATCGTGGGCGCGGCCAAAGACCGCCTGATGGCCACGATGGACGCCATCGAAATTACCAATTGCGAGCACCCCGCCTCTTGCCTGCGCAGGTACGTCCCGCCAACCGGTGACGACGTCCATCCTTGCTTCCTTATGACGTCCATACGCTATCGCAGCACTGCTTGGGCGCTTGTTACGATCGCGGATCGCGGCGGGGTACCATCATGACGGCCTCGCCGTCCAATACGCTCTTGCCGTCGACGGCGGCCTGGGTGGCGAGCACGGCACGGCCCTTCTCCGGGTCGAGGCCCGTGATCTTCGCTGTTGCCACCACCTCGTCGCCGATATGCACCGGCGCGCGGAATTTGAGGCTCTGGGAGAGATAGATGCAGCCTGGCCCCGGCAGCTTGGTGCCGAGTACGGTGGAGAACAGGCTCGCCGTCAGGAAGCCGTGGGCGATGCGCTGCTTGAACATGGTGCCGGCCGCATAGGCATCGTCGAGATGTACCGGATTGGTGTCTCCCGACAAATCGGCGAAGGCCAAGACATCGTCGTTGGTGATCTTCTTGGCGTAGCTTGCCTCCATGCCGACGGCGAGATCCTCGAAGAAATAGCCCTTGGTTGCGGCCTCGTTCCCGCTGGTCATCAAATCGCCCCTACCCCTGATTTCGCAATCGCGAAAATAGCGAAACCTTTATTGCGCTGCAATATCAAGGACCGAACGGCGAGCTACCAGATAAGGGCCGGCATCGCCGCGCGCGGGGGCTTGCGGCCTTCGAACAGCTCGGCGAGGCGAAGATGGTCGAGCCCCTCGCAGCCGAGTCCGATATGCAGGCCGCTCGCCACGAAGACGGCGTCGAGGCCGAAGTTTGCCGCTCCCGCCATGTCGGTGCGGATCCCATCGCCGATGGCAAGGATCTCACCCCGCGTAACCGGGCGCCCGGCGAGCCTCGCGATCGTTTCCTCGGCAAGCTCATAGATTGGAGCGTAGGGCTTGCCGGCATAGATCACCTCGCCGCCATCCTCGGCATAGAGTTGCGCGAGCGCACCAGCGCAATAGACGAGGCGATGGTCGCGCTCGACCAAATGATCGGGATTGGCGCAGAGCATGGTGAGCTTTCGCTCTGAAAGCTTTTTGAGCAAGACCTCATAGTGCTCTGGCGTCTCTGTCTCGTCGTCGAAGAGTCCGGTGCACACAACAAGCTCAGCGTCGTCCGCATTGACGCGCGTGACATCGATGCTGGCAAAGATGGGGAGATCGCGTTCCGGGCCAAGATGGAAGACGCGCGCGCCGGCATGCTTGGCAAGCTCGTGACGGGTGAGGTCCCCGGAGGAAACCGTGGCGTCAAAGCTTTGATCCTGAACGCCCAGGCTTCGTAGCTGATGCTGCAGCCCTGCGCTCGGCCGCGGCGAGTTGGAAAGTAGCACCACAATGCCGCCTTGCTCGCGGAAGCGTAGCGTCGCCTCGACGGCGCCCGGAAATGCCCGCACGCCGTTATGAATCACGCCCCAAATATCGACGATCCAGGCGGCATAGTTGGAGCCCAGCTCTTCGATCGAGCTGACCACTGGGATTGTTTCAGCGCTGATGGTCATAGGCTCCCCTAGAGGCTCGGCTCGGGGAGGTCAAGGCACGGGCGCCCACCGATTGCGCGCCGCTGCGCGGCTCCCCAGCTGGGTTGCGCGGAATGCACATGCCTCACCTCCTCACCAGAGTGCCAAGATTGATGCTTCGGCCGCTTCGGCCGCGTTCGCATTGAGAGGAGGCCTCCTCGCCTCGGGCTGAACGGCCTTGAATCTTCGGGAGGGACGTCTACCACCCCCATGGCAACGGCAGTGAGATCCGGAACGCGTCGATTCCGAGAAGAAGGAAATGCCGGAACAGGATCGCTAAGACTCTTGTAAGCCATCACCCAAGGGTGACGGCGCTTACGCCGCGTCGGCGTCCTCGAGCTCGCGGAACATTTCAGGCGTCACCGGGTTTGGCCTTGCGAAGAGATCGCCTTGGGCGAGCTCAACGCCATAGTCCACAAGCCGTTCGAGGCTAGCCTCGTCGTCGACCTTTTCCACAATGAGCTTGAGATCGAAGCGATTGAGATAGCTCGTCATGTCGGAAGCCGGAATGCTTGCCCGTGCCTCCTCCATGCCGCGCAGCAGCGTGTTCGCCTCGATTTTGACGAAGCGGAAGAAATTATCGCGAAGCCCGGCGAAATCGACATTGAGATCGGCGACATGGTCGAGCGAGTAGACGAAGCCGAGCTTGCCCAATGTTTTCAGGCTGACAAGCTCGCCTGTGCCGAGATCGAGCACAGTGCGTTGGCTCAGCTGGAAGATGAGGCTGTCGGCAAGCGCGCTGTTCTCCTCCATAAACTCGACGAGCTCGGGGAAGAAGTCGTGGTCGAGCAGCGACTGAGCGGAAAGATTGCAGAACACGCCTTTCAGCCGCGAGTCGGCGCCAACCCGCCGCAACAGCTGCACGCATTTTACCAGCATGACATTGTCGATGCGCGGCATGAGGTGCTCGCGCTCGGCGAGATGCAGATAGCTGCCGGGCGCCATAACGTCGTCCTCGCCCGTGCGAATGCGGGTCGACGCATCGTAATAGCGGAGCTTCCGCTCCGGCAGCGTCACGATCGGCTGTAGGTAAAGGTCGATCCGGTTCGCCTCGATTGCCTGGCGCAGATCTTTGAGCTTCTCGTCGTCCGACCTTCTTTGATCGGCAATAAGTGCAGGCGCGGGGCTGACGACCGCAATCTCGTCGGGGGGTGATTCCGTGCCGATGGGCTCAGCGGCGATGATAACGGTCTCCTCGGCAACCACGACCGTTTCGTCCGCGAGGAGGTCAACGACCTCGTCGTCTCCGTCGGCAAGATCGACGTCCGCAAGATCTGTCGGCTCGTCCCCAAGCTCAGCCACGCTCACAGGCTCCAGGCGCTCCTCGAGCCGCGACGGGATTTTCTCCGTCTCGCCCAAGTCCCCGCTCGCGGCCGCCGCGAATGCCGGAGGCGGGGCCATCAGATCGCGCGAAAGCTCCTTGATCAGGGCTTCCAACGATTTAAGCTCGGCGCCAATCTCATCGCGCTGTGTCCGTGTTTCGATGGTGAAATCTGAACGGAGCGCGTCGAGGCGTCCCCTGAGCTGCTCGACGTCCTGGGTGAGGCGTTCGACGCCGAGCATGTGGACGCCAGTTCTGGGCTCGCCGCCATCGTAATCGGAGACGACCTTATCGAGCCGCTCGACCCTATCAGTGAGGAGTTCCAGCCTCGCCACGTCGTCCTCGACCCGATCAATGCGCTGCAAATCGCCGTCGAGTACGACGAGCGCCTCTTCGAGCTCGTCGATGCGGCTGGTAACGGAAGCAGCACGAGCCTGGCGCGTGATCACAAAGTGGGAGGACGCCATCACTACGAACAAGGCGGCGGCCGCAATCACGCCCGCCGTCACGTCGATGCCAGAATTGATGATGAGGCCCGCGGCGAAGGCGGCCGCAGTTACGGTCATGGCAACGAGGACGACCACATCTAGCAGGCTAAGGTGCCCGGCAGCAGCGTTCGATTTAGAAGTCATGGCTCTTCACTTCGGCTCTGGCTGGTCCCTCAAGGCAAGTACCCCGCTCCAGCACGCAAACGACAAGCATAAATGAAGATCGGCAATGCTCAAGGCTAGAGCGATCGCCATAAGCACCATAAGCATACGACACGATAAACCCCGCGGAATGGAAAGACCAGATGGCGCGTGCGAGCAATCACAGTAGAGGACGCTTGCGCGGCGTTGGCGACCTCCGCCTGGGCCGCGACTTCCGGCAGAAAGAAGCAACCGTGCTGCCACCGGATGAGCCCGCGGCGTTTTCAATTTTTTGGTGATGTGGACGAGAGAGAGGCCGATGGATCGACGAAAGTCGTCATCAAAACGATCCCCGAGGCCAGCGATCTCGGGCTCACCCCTTATGAGGGCCAAGGCGAAAGTGTTGGTGATCGCGGTATTCGTCCTCCTATATCTCGGACGTGATGTTTCTTGGACTTTGCTACGCCCGTCTCAATGGAGTATCTGCGATGATGCATCGAAGGCTCGGCACCGTAGGTCCAGAGGTCTCGGTCATCGGACTTGGCTGCATGGGCATGTCGGATTTGTATGGTCCAGCGGATCGAGGCGAGAGCATCGCCACGATCCACGCCGCGCTCGATGCGGGTATCACTTTGCTTGATACCGGCGACTTCTATGGCATGGGCCATAATGAGATGCTGATCGGCGAGGCACTTGCCGGCCGTAACCGCGACGGCGTCGTTATCAGCGTCAAGTTCGGCGCTCTACGCGATGTGACCGGGAACTGGTTGGGCTATGATGCGCGGCCTATCGCGGTGAAGAACTTCCTTAGCTACTCGCTACGGAGGCTGGGCGTCGACTATATCGACATCTACCGCCCGTCGCGGCTCGATCCGAACGTCCCCATAGAAGATACGATCGGAACGCTTGCCGACCTGGTGAAGGCCGGCTATGTGCGGAATATCGGACTCTCAGAAGTCGGACCGGAAACCATCTGCCGCGCTTCGAGCGATTCATCCGATCAGCGAATCTCCAGATCGAATATTCGCTGATCTCACGCGGCATCGAGGAGGAGATCTTGCCGACCTGCCGGGAGCTTGGCATCGGCATCACCGCCTACGGCGTATTATCCCGCGGACTGATTAGCGGACATTGGTCGAAGGCGCGCGAAGGCGAACGCGATTTCCGTGGGAACGCTCCACGCTTTCAGGGCGCCAATCTTGAAGCGAATCTCGCTTTGGTCGAGAGCTTGCGCGAAATCGCCCACGGCATCGGCGCATCCGTGGCGCAGGTGGCGATAGCCTGGGCCGCGGCGCAAGGGATGGATATCGTCCCGCTCGTCGGTGCCCGGCGTCGTGATCGCCTCGCCGAAGCCTTGGGGGCGCTCGATGTCAAACTCACGTCGCTCAAGGCAAAGGGTGACAATGAGGACCGGGAGGCAGGCATCAATATCATCCGCCGCGCCCTGCAGGCTCCGATCCGCCAGATCGCCGAGAATGCTGGCGTCGAAGGCTCGATGGTGGTCGGCAAGGTGCTCGACCAGAAATCGCCGACCTTCGGCTATGACGCCCAGACCAACGATTATGTGGACCTCGTGCAGAAGGGCATCATCGACCCGGCCAAGGTCGTGCGCACGGCCCTGCAGGACGCTGCCTCCATCGCAGGCCTCTTCGTCACCACGGAGGCCGGGGTCGCCGAGTCGCCGAAAAAGAAGGAGGCCCACGGCCACGCGCATGGCGGCGGCATGGGCGGCATGGACATGTGACGTCCTCTCCACCCCAGCGCTGCGCGCTGAGGGTGGAGCTTCCTTCCGCAAGCGCCTGACGTCCCAGGC
>DASPOV010000081.1:0-4558 GCA_035625815.1 Methyloceanibacter sp. | reverse complement strand
ATCAGCATGGCGATGTTTTGCACGGTGGCGATGGACAGCCGCCGCGTCACCGTTTCCCAGTGGCGCTCGAGGAACACGAAGGTAATCACCGACTGGAGCAGCACCATTGGTGCGATGATGATGATCAGGGCGCGGACGTAGAGCCCCTTCGGCACACGCTCGCGGGCCCAAGCTGAGAGCTGACCATAAAGCGAGCGCCACCGCTCGAGAAGGGACTTGGCGTCTGGGATCCTAAGCCTCATTCCGGATACAGAATGTAACCTTTACCACGCACGGTCTGCAGATAAACTGGATTGGCGGGATCCTTCTCGATCTTGCGCCTGAGCCGGTTGATTTGCACGTCGATAGCGCGATCGCCGCCATTTTCGCCGTCCTTGGCGAGCTCGTGGCGCGACACCGGCATGCCCGGCCGCTGCGCGAAATAGCGCAACAGCTCACGCTCGCGCTCAGTTAAGCGGATCGTTTCACTTCCGCATTTGAGCTCGCCGCGGCCGATGTGAAAGATGAAGTTGCCCATGCGCACCTCGCCGGTGACCGGCGCACCGCTGCCGCGGCGGAGCACGTTGCTCACTCGGAGCAAGAGCTCGCGAGGCTCGAATGGCTTGGTCAAATAGTCGTCGATGCCGGTCTCGAGTCCTTCGATCCGCTGCTCCGGCTCTGCGCGCGCCGTCAGCATCAGGATCGGCACCTGGGACTCGCGCCGGAGCGAGCGCGCGAAATCGAGGCCGGATTCGTGCGGCATCATCACGTCGAGGATGAGCAGATCGAAGGAGAGGCTGCGCATGGTCGCCCGTGCCGACGCGGCATCGATGGCGGTGGTGACGCGGAAGCCATGTTCCTGCAGATAGCGGGCGAGCAGGTCACGAATGCGGCTGTCGTCGTCGATGACCAGGATATGCGGACAATTGTCGTCAGGTGCCCGACTGCGATGCAGTTTTATCTGCGCTGGCATCGTCATGACACCTCCGCTTTCCCGTCGCCGTCGGGTGCCGGCGATGGGGACATTATGGAGGAGACTTTGGGCCGTTCTTCGGCATTGATCATGGCTTGCAGGAATCGGCGTACTATCACGTCGGCTCCAGGGCCAGCGGCCTTCAACGCCTCGGCAAGACGGACGAGCTGCGGGGCAGCGAGCCGCTTGGCAAGGGCGCGGCCGGAGGCGGTCGGATAGAGCAGGCGCTCTCGCCGGTCGATGCTTCCGGCTCGCTGCACGATATAGCCCTTGTCGACCAGTTGCTTGAGCACGCGCCCCAAGCTCTGCTTGGTGATCTTGAGCGCGTCGAGCAGGTCGGCGACTCTCAGACCCGAATGGCGGGTGACGAAGTGCAGGACCCGATGATGCGCCCGGCCGAAGCCGAAGCCTTTCAGGATCGCGTCAGGGTCGCGGGTGAAGTCGCGATAGGCGAAAAAGAGCAATTCGGCGTATGCCAACAGCTCGGCATCGGACCGGCGCTCGAGCTTGTTAGACGCGGCGCCGTCGGCGCGTTTGGCATCGAAAGGCTCCGACAGCGGGTCATTTATGTCAGTCATGTTGACTTAATTTTTGGCCTGCGTTAGAGCTTCATTTATGTCAGTCATGTTGACTTAATTCCGGCAATTGATACTCCGCGGAGCCCGCTTGCGCAATTCTTGTGCAGGGCTCTTGGGGGGCATAATAAGGCCCGTGTTTTGGCCCGGCTCACCCTTTGTCTAAGAGGGAGTTTTCGATGGCTACGGCCACACAGCCTTACGATCAGCGCGACGGCGTCATTTGGATGAACGGCGAGTTCATCCCGTGGCGCGACGCGCGGGTGCACCTCCTCACCCATGCTCTGCATTACGGAAGCGCCGTGTTTGAAGGCGAGCGCATCTATGACGGCGAGATATTCAAGCTCACCGAACACAGCCAGCGCCTGCACGAATCCGCCAAGAGCCTCGATTTCGAGATTCCCTATTCCGTCGCCGAGATCGACAAGGCCTGTCGCGAGGTGGTGCGAGCGAATGGGCTGATCGACGGTTATGTGCGGCCGATAGCGTGGCGCGGCAGTGAGCAGATGGGCGTCGCGGCGCAGGCAACGAAGATCAATCTCGCCATCGCCGCCTGGGATTGGGGCCCTTATTTCGATCCGTCGGCGCAGACCAAGGGCTTGCGCCTGACCGTCGCGCAATATCGGAGGCCCGATCCGCGCACGGCGCCAGCCAAGAGCAAGGCCACTGGTCTCTACATGATCTGCACTATCGAGAAGCACAGGGCCGAGCGGGCAGGTTATGCCGACGCGCTGATGCTCGATTGGCGCGGGCAGATCGCCGAGACCACCGGCGCCAATATCTTCTTCGTCAAGGACGGCGTACTGCAGACGCCGCTTCCGGACTGCTTCCTCGACGGCATCACGCGACGCACCGTCATCGGGCTGGCCAAGAAGCGCGGACTCAAGGTCATTGAACGGGCGATCATCCCAGAGGAGATGGCGGGCTTCTCCGAATGCTTCATCACGGGCACCGCCGCCGAGGTCACGCCGGTATCGGAGATTGGGCCCTATCGCTTCACCCTCGGCGACATCACGCGGACGCTGATGAACGACTATTCGGCGCTCGTGCATCCGGCCAAGGCCGTTGCGGCGGCAAGCTAGCAGCCTGAAGCCACCGGACATGGGACGATCCGTGCTAGGATCGCCTCAATGGAAGCGAAACTAGACCAGCACGCGCAGCACCCGGATTTCGATCCGGCATTCCGAGGCCATTTGCAGACTTTGCTCGCCTGGCGCCGTGACGTTAGGCGATTTAGCCGGGATGCTCTTCCAGAAGGCACGATCGAGCGGCTGATAGGCATCGCCTGCCTTTCGCCGTCAGTGGGCTTGAGCGAGCCTTGGCGCTTCGTGGTTGTCAAGGATCTCACGCGTCGCGCCGCCATCCGCGCCTGCTTCGAGCTCTGCAATCGAGAGGCGTTGCAGAAGCAAGACCCCCACCGTGCTGCCCTTTATGCGCGGCTGAAGCTCGCAGGCCTGGATGATGCTCCGTGCCATGTCGCCGTGTTCGCAGACCGAGCGACGGCCCAGGGTCACGGGCTGGGGCGCCTGACCATGCCGGCGACCCTCGACTATTCCGTGGCCATCGCCATTCACACGCTCTGGCTCGCGGCGCGGGCGGAAGGCATTGGAGTTGGATGGGTGTCGATCCTCGATCCGGTCAGGGTCGCCGAGATTTTGGAGGTGCCGAAAGATTGGACCTTCATCGGGCATCTTTGCATCGGCTACCCGGAGGAAGAACATGATACGCCGGCGTTGCAGCGGGCGCATTGGGAGCGACGCCACCCCGCGGCGGGCACGATTCTCTACCGATAAAAAGCCCCCGGCGAGGCTTGAATCGCCGCCGATCAAGCCGCACTCTGTTGGGCGCTGGCACCGTTAGGGGGAGGGGCGCATGCGAGATTTTTTGGTTTGGCTGGTCCTTACCTTTCTGGTTGTGGCCGTGTTCGGCACGGTGGCGGTGAGCGATGCCAAGGCCGGTACGCAAATGTCCGGCGCCGTCGCGAGCGGCGTTGCGCATCAAAGCCTAGTACAGCCGGTGATCGTCTGGCGCGATTGCCAGCGGATCGCCCGCTGCTATGGGTGTAGGCCCGTCTTTCACTGTCGCACGTGCACCTATCAGCGGCAATGTCTGCGTCGCGGGCCTTGCCAATGGGGCGACGTTTGTGTCTGGGGTCCATTTCTCCCAGTCGCTCCGCGCGGCGTGCGGGTCTACTGATGAGAAGCTACTCCGCAGCGTCCTTGGCGTCGTCCCAGCGGGCGGTTGACGCATCGTCCCGGACGTCAGCCTCGACCCAGCGGCTTCCTTGCCGGCCGCTTTCGCACTTCCAGAAGGGGGCGCGCGTCTTCAGATAGTCTATGAGGAACTCCGCCGCCCGAAAGGCTGCCTCGCGGTGCTCCGACGCGGTCACCACCAGCATGATGTTGTCGTTTGGCCGAAGCTTGCCATAGCGATGCACGATTAGGGAGGCTTGTAGCGGCCAGCGGGATGACGCTTCCGCCTCGATGCGCTGCAGCTCTGCTTCCGTCATGCCGGGATAGTGCTCAAGCGTCATCTCCTCGACGGCGCCCGCCCGGTTGCGCACGACGCCCACAAAGGCGACGATGGCGCCGATGTCACTGCGCCCCGTCCTCAGCCGCGCTACCTCGGTGCCGATGTCGAAGTCCTCTTGCTGGACCCTGATCATCGCTAGCCTCCGGTGATCGGGGGGAAAAAGGCAATCTCGCGCGCGGCGCCAATCCTCGTGTCATGGCGCACGTGGGTCCAGTCGATCGCCGCTCTGATCACGTCCGAGCGCGCAAAGGCGTGGGCGAATTCGGGGCCACGGGTCTTGAGCCAGACGATCAACTCGGCGACGGTGGTTACATCGCGAGGTAACTCCACCTCTTCGGCGGCGATGCCGGTCTTCTCCTTGACCCAGGCGAAATAAAGGAGCCGCGTGCTCATCACTCTTCCTCGGTGTTGACGTGGCGAATGGCGGCGCGGAGATAGTCGTAGCCCGTGTAGAGGGTGAGCAGTGCTGCTATCCAGAGCAGCGTCAGGCCAAACAGCG
>DASPOV010000080.1:0-2198 GCA_035625815.1 Methyloceanibacter sp. | reverse complement strand
GCGCCGTCGACGGTGCGGGCGACGCTCGGGCGATGCCGCGCCGCGGGGGTCAGTTGGCCGCTTCCCGAAGGGCTCAGCGATGGCGAGCTTGAAGAGCGGCTTTATGGCAAAGGCGGCGCCAAGCCTGGTCCGGCGCGGCGGGCAGAGCCGGACTGGGCCTCGATCCATCGGGAGTTGAAGCGCAAGCACGTCACTCTGTCGATCCTGTGGGAGGAGTACATCGCTCAGGAGCCGGACGGCTTGCGCTATTCGCGCTTCTGCGAGCTGTACAGAACCTTCGCTTCCAAGCTGCCGGTGGTGATGCGCCAGACCCACGCCGCCGGCGAGGAGCTGTTCGTGGATTACGCAGGCGACACGGTCCCGGTCATCGTCAACCGGCTCACCGGCGAATGGCGTCCCGCGCATATTTTTGTGGCGGTGCTGGGCGCATCGAGTTTCTCCTACGCCGAAGCGACTTGGACGCAAAGTCTCCCGGACTGGATCGCGGCCCATGTCCGCGCTCTGGAAGCCATCGGCGGGATCCCCCGGCTCCTTGTGCCGGACAACCCCAAAGCAGCCATTGTCAAGGCTTGCTTCTACGATCCGCAAGTCAACCGGACCTATAACGCGTTCGCAGAGCACTACGATATTGGCATTCTCCCAGCAAGGCCGCGCAAGCCGCGCGACAAAGCCAAGGTTGAAGCCTGCGTTCTCATTGTCGAACGCTACCTGTTGGGCCGCCTGCGCCACCGAAGCTTCTACAGCCTCGCGGAGTTGAACGAGGCTATTCAGGAGATGCTTGCCGATATCAACGGGCGCCGTCCGCTGCGCCGCCTCGGCGTCACCCGCAAGCAGCTCTTCGAAGACCTCGACCTGCCGGCGCTCAAGCCTCTGCCCATTGAGCCTTACGTTTATGCCGAGTGGCGCGTGCGGCGCGCCGGGCTCGACTATCATGTCGAAGTCGAGGACCATTACTACAGCGTTCCCTTCCGCTTCGCCAAAGACGAGTTGGATGTGCGCCTTACGGCGCGCACCGTGGAGGTGTTCCGCAAGGGCGAGCGCATCGCGGCCCATATCCGCAACTCCGGCAACCGCCGCCACACGACGATCCCGGAGCATATGCCGTCGAGCCACCGGCATTTCGCCGATTGGTCCATCGAGCGCATCCGCCGCGAGGCCTCGGCCATAGGCCACTCCACCGGCGCGTTGTGCGAGCTGATCCTGGAAGAACGCCGCCATCCCGAGCAGGGCTTCCGCGCCTGCCTTGGCATCATCCGGCTCGTCAAATCCTTCGGCCGCGAGCGCGTCGAAGCGGCTTGCTTGCGGGCCCTTGAGATCGGCGCGCGCAGCTACAGCTCGGTCCGCTCCATCCTCGACAACAACCTCGATCGTCAGGCCGCAGCCAAGCGCGCCGCGGACAGCCCGGCGATCCTCCACGCCAACATCCGCGGCCCGCGCTATTACAACTGAGAGGTCTTATGCTCACTCATCCAACCCTCGCCCAGCTCGATGAGCTGGGCCTTACCGGCATGGCCAAGGCCTTGCGCGAGCTTCTCTCCTCGGGCGACGCCGCAGGCCTCAGCCTGACCGAAGGGCTCGGCCTGCTTTTGGACCGCGAGGCAAGCGATCGCCGCGATAAACGACTGGCGTCGCGGTTGAAGTCCGCCAATCTGAGGCATCAGGCCATGGTCGAGGATGTCGATTACAAGCATCCGCGCAAGCTCGACCGGGCTGTGTTCCAGACGCTGATCGCCGGCGATTGGATCGGCGCCCATGACAACTTGATCATTTCCGGCAAAACCGGGCTCGGCAAGTCGTGGCTGGCTTGCGCGCTTGGCCATAAAGCTTGCCGCGACAACCGCTCCGTCCTCTATCAACGCGCGCCGAAACTGTTCGGCGATCTGGCGCTTGCCCGCGGCGACGGCCGCCACGCCCGGCTTCTCAAGACGCTGTCGCGGGTCGATGTCCTCATTCTGGACGACTTCGGTCTTGGGCCGCTCGACGCTCCAGCCCGCCAGGACCTCCTCGAGATCGTCGAGGAGCGCTACGGCCGCCGCTCCACCATCATCACCAGCCAGCCGCCGGTGGACGCATGTTCCGCAAAAACCGCGCGCGGGCCGGAAAGAAGGAGTGAGGTCCATGGCGCTGCCCAAGCGGAGGATGCTCGGCCCATCCAGCATCGGCCCGTGCTCGCGGCCCTCAAGGCCAAGCCCTGCCGG
>DASPOV010000079.1:0-2399 GCA_035625815.1 Methyloceanibacter sp. | reverse complement strand
CATGATGAATATCATCAATGGCGGGGTGCACGCCGATAATCCGATTGATTTCCAAGAATTCATGATCATGCCGATCGGTGCGACCACGCTGGCTGAAGCCGTGCGCATGGGCAGCGAAGTCTTCCACACCCTGCGCCGCGCACTCAAAGACGCGGGCCTCAACACCAACGTCGGCGACGAGGGCGGCTTTGCGCCCAATCTGCCGTCGGCGGATGCCGCCCTGCAGTTTGTTATGGCCGCTGTGAAGACCGCCGGCTTTCGGATCGGGGAGGATATCGTATTGGCGTTGGATTGCGCCGCGAGCGAATTCTTCAAGAACGGCAGCTATGTCTACCAAGGCGAGGCAATCACGCGCTCTTCAGATGCGCAGGCCCAGTATCTCGCCGAGCTGGTGGCGCGCTATCCCATCGCATCGATCGAAGACGGCATGGCAGAGGACGATCTAGAGGGCTGGAAGCTGTTGACCGATCGGCTCGGCACCAAGTGCCAACTGGTCGGTGATGACGTATTCGTCACTAATGTGACCCGGCTCCAACTGGGGATCGCGCGCGGGCTTGCGAACTCAATTCTCGTCAAGGTGAACCAGATCGGTACGCTGAGCGAGACGCTGGCGGCCGTTGAAATGGCCCATCGCGCCGGTTACACCGCGGTGATGTCGCACCGCTCCGGCGAGACCGAGGATGCCACCATTGCCGATCTGGCCGTCGCGACCAATTGCGGTCAAATCAAGACCGGATCGCTCGCGCGCTCGGATCGCACCGCGAAATACAACCAATTGATGCGGATCGAAGAGGAACTCGGCTCGCAAGCGACCTATGCGGGACCCACGATCCTGAAGGCGCGGCGCTAGCCGGGAAGGCGCTTGCGGGGTTTACGACCTCGGTCTGCGGGGCGGCCGGCGGGGGCGAAGGCGAAAAACCGCGCGTCTTGGTGCCGGTTGAGCGGCCATTCCTGACCGTCGCCTGCGAACCGCAAGGGTCTCCTCGAGCCGATCCGGGCGATTAAGACCACTTTAAGCACCTCACGGCATGTTGACGCGATGGTCATCCGCTCCCGCCTGCGAGCCGTGCTGACCGCGCTTGGCCTCTATACGGGGGCGGCGTTGCTCATCGGCTATTTCGGCATCAATGCATATACGGGCGCCCATGGGCTCAAGGCCAAGAAAGACCTTGTGGTTCAGATGCGCGAGCTGTCCGACGAGCTCTCCGTGCTCCAGCGCGAACATGCGCTGTGGATGCATCGGGTCTCGCTCTTGCGCGCCGACAAGCTTGACCCCGACATGCTTGACGAGCGCGCGCGCGCGATGCTCGACTACGCTGACCCCAACGACCTGGTCATGGTGGTCCCCCCGAAGTGATCGGGGCAGCGCCCGATGATCGTGCAGGCGATTTTGCACCTGCAGCATTTTGCTTGGTGGCCCAGGCGTTTGTCCACGCTGAACGCTTCCGCGGCTGACTATTTTAGGCTATGGGGGTTGCAAGACGCATTCTTCCGGTTTCCGAGGACCTTCATGCCCATTGCGAAGAACAAACCAGCGGCCCCGGCAGCCCGCCGCGGGGCGGCCGATAAGCCCAACGGACCCGCCGAGAGCGTGATCCTGACCAAAGATGAAGAGCTTAAGGCCTATCGCGACATGCTGCTCATTCGCCGGTTCGAGGAAAAGGCGGGGCAGATGTACGGGATGGGGCTGATCGGCGGTTTCTGCCACCTGTATATCGGCCAGGAAGCCGTGGTTGTGGGGATGCAGTCTACCCTCAAGCCTGGCGACGAAGTCATTACCGGCTACCGCGACCATGGACATATGCTCGCTTGTGGTATGGAGCCGAGGGGCGTGATGGCCGAACTCACGGGACGCCGCGGGGGATATTCCAAGGGCAAAGGCGGCTCCATGCACATGTTTTCGATCGAAAAGGGATTCTACGGCGGCCATGGAATCGTCGGCGCTCAAGTTCCGTTGGGGACGGGACTTGCCTTCGCCAATCGCTACCGCGGCAATGACAATGTGTCGCTCACCTATCTTGGCGACGGAGCCGCGAACCAGGGGCAGGTTTACGAAAGCTTCAACATGGCGGAGCTGTGGAAGCTGCCCGTCGTGTACATCATTGAGAATAACCGCTACGCCATGGGGACAGCGATCACCCGCTCGTCAGCGACAACCGATCTCTCCAAACGGGGGCTGTCCTTCAACATTCCCGGTGAGCAAGTCGATGGCATGGACGTGCGCGCGGTGCGGACCGCGGGCCTCAAGGCCGTCCAATGGTGCCGTGAGGGCAAGGGGCCCTACATCCTGGAGATGCTCACCTATCGCTATCGCGGCCATTCGATGTCGGATCCGGCGAAATACCGCACGCGCGAGGAAGTAGACGAAGTGCGCTCGCACCACGATCCGATCGACATGG